>CAIZDF010000729.1 GCA_903931645.1 uncultured Tolumonas sp. | reverse complement strand
TGATTGCCCACTCATTGCGATATCCGCTATATACTGTCTTATCTGGAGTCATCAGTGGTTTCTCTATCGCCAATGAGCACGCGTAACTCGTTAAACGATCACTCCCTCATTCATGGGGTTGCTGATTTAATTCTTGCCGTTGGGCAACCAAATTTTATTGATAAACTGACCTATTTATTACGCAGTGCCGCCAGTTTTGACGACTACGTGATGTTGATTTATCACCCCAGTTCCGCCCCGCAGGTGCTGAGTTCCTCTTTTGCTAATACGGATCTGGCCGTGTGGGAACGCTATATTCAAGGCGCTTATCTGTTGAGCCCTTTTTACGACTATTGCATGCAGGGGAAAGATGGCTTTGTCTCGTTAGACGAGATCGCACCCGATGGTTTTTACGATAGCGCCTATTATGACAACTACTTCCGCCCTTCCCGACTGATCGATGAGGTCTGTTTTGTGGTGCAGGGCCGTGACAATTTCAGTTATCTGCTCTCGTTAGGGCGCACACAGACCTTAGCTAAATTTAATAAACGCGTATTAGACAAACTCAAAGCACTATCGCCCATTTTACAAGCCGCTGTACAACTCGATGATCAGCGACGTCATGCCGAACGCCATCCCCACCCCACGTCGCATGCTGCGTTAAAACAACGACTACTCAATTATGGCCAAGACAAATTAACAAGTCGTGAACAAGATGTGATGCAACTGCTCATCCGCGGTTATTCAAGTAAAGAGGCTGCTCAGGTGTTAGCCATTTCCCCCGAAACCGAGCGCGTTCATCGTAAAAATATCTATGCGAAACTCGAAGTGGAATCGCAGAAAGAGCTGTTATCTCAGCTGTTTGAAGAGATTTTAAGCGATATTCCCGCTTGATTAACTCCGCCTGTCTACCTCAAGAGGGTGATACCGACAACGCCGTCGGTTAGCTAGCATAACGTCATGATCCCCACGATGAGCGCATCATGAAATTATCGCAATTAGGTATTAACCAGACTCGCTTAGTGCAATATATCGCTGCAATGGCCGATATCGGAATGACGACAAAAGGCGGTAGTAACCGTCAAGCCTTGACCGAAGAAGACCAACGCGGGCGACAACTTTTTCTCGATTGGTGCCATGAACTGGGTGGCGCAGCGCGTCGAGATACGATGGGAAATTTGTTCATCCGTTGGTCTGGTTCCGATAATTCACTTCCCCCTATTTTGATGAGTTCACATCTCGACACCCAGCCAACGGGCGGTCATTTTGATGGTGTTTATGGTGTATTGGCCGCACTGGAAGTCATCGCAACACTGCACGATGCCAATATCGCCACACAGCATCCGCTGGAAATTGCCGTTTGGACCAACGAAGAGGGTGCTCGTTTTGCGCCTGCCATGATGGGTTCTGGTGTTTTTTGTGGTGCACTGGAACAAACCGATATCTATCAATCTCGCGATAAATCGGGTGTTACTGTTTATGACGCGTTGATCTCCTCGCAGCAATTGGGCGAAACACCCTGCCAACCCTTCCCTATTTTTGCTGCACTAGAACTGCACATCGAGCAAGGGCCCATATTGGAATCGCAAGAGTTGCAGATCGGCGTCGTAACAGGAGTGCAAGGAATGAACTGGTTTGATGTCACCGTCACCGGCGAAACCACGCATGCCGGGCCAACACCGATGGCGATGCGACGTGATCCGGTATTAGTTGGCGCCACACTACTCAATCAGCTCTATGCGCTCGCCGATCGCTACGGAGAGCATGCTCGCTTAACAATTGGGGATATCAAAGCCTTGCCTAGCGCAAGAAACACAGTGCCTTCCAAACTGATGTTTTCTGTCGATTTACGCCACCCAGATCAATTGCAATTAGAGGCAATGACGACTGATTTTTATGCCCTCTGCCAGCAGCTAACTGGCGATGTCGCCATTGATGTCTCGCCTGTCTGGCGCTCGCCCGCGGTGCATTTTAATACGCAATGCATCGAAGCCATTGAGAACGCAAGCCAGCAACTCAACTATCGCACACTTTCGATGGTGTCGGGGGCTGGGCATGACTCAGTTTATCTTTCACGTGTTGCCCCTGTGGGCATGATTTTCATCCCCTGCCGCAACGGTGTCTCTCACAACGAAGCCGAATATGCCTCGCCTGAGCAAATGACCGCCGGCGCGAATGTATTACTGCACGCACTACTCAATTTAACCGCTGCATCGACTTATCAATAAGGATGTTTTATGAACGGATTTTTGCAATCAAGACAGATAAATGGTGGAACACCAACGCTTAAAGAGTGGGGAATAAACTCAGAAACTGGCGTATTACGCGAGGTATTAGTCGGCTCGATTGAGCATTTTTCATGGCGCGACGGCAATGCCACCTCACGCCGTCATCTGCGCGATGGCGTGCAATTTGATGCTGCTGTTGCTAAAGCGCAATATCAAGAGATGCTTGATGTCTATCGCCAAGCTGATGTGAATGTGCACATTCTTCCGGCGCAAGCTGATCAGCCCTACTCGATTTATGCCCGTGATTCATCGGTAATGACCCCTTGGGGGCCGATTATCAGCCAGATGTATAGCCCCTGGCGTCGGGCTGAATGGATTTCGGTGCTGAATTTTTATCGCGAAAAAGAGATCCCCATTTTTGATGTAGTCAGTGCTGGCACCTTTGAAGGCGGCGATTTTATGTTGATTGAGCCCGGTGCCGTGCTGTGCGGTTGTTCTGGTGAACGCACCAGTCTCGCGGGAGCCGAACAGGTTAAGGGCTGGTTTGAAAAAGAGGGTTGGGAATTTAAAATTGGTCGGTTTGATCCACACTTCCTGCATATGGATGTGCAATGTGTCATGGTGGCCGATAAGCTAGCCGCAGTCTGTTCTGCTGTATTGCCCGATAATGTGCTCACTTGGTTGAAGCAAAAAAATATCGATTTCATCGATGTACCCTATAAAGATGCGATGGAACTGGGTTGTAATATCGTCTCGTTGGGTAATGATCGTGTGTTGCTACCAGCAGAAAGTAAAACGCTGAAAGCACAATGCCTTGCACACGGACTCACTGTTTTTGACCCGGATATCAATATGATCACCAAAGGTGGCGGCGGCGTACACTGCATGTGCCAGCCACTACATCGCGACTAAACAGGTATAAATCCAGACAAGCTACTGATCATACAAACTTGTCTGGTTTGCACTACCAGCTATCTGAATTTCAATCAGAGCTTCTAGAAAATCCAGCCTACTTTTTACTTTCTGACAACAATTAAGTGATGTATTCCCCTGTCTAAAAAGCTATCATGCGCCGGTTTTCTCAACAGCAGAAATTGAGCAATATTTGAACACTATGAATAGTAAAAAACATGTGGCACCTAGGATTGGTGTAGTTAGCTTGGGTTGCCCCAAAAATCTGGTCGATGCCGAACGCATTCTGACCCAGTTACGCACTGAAGGTTATGACGTGGTGAATAACTACGACAATGCCGAATTAGTGATTGTGAACACCTGTGGTTTCATCGACAGCGCAGTGCAAGAATCACTGGAAGTGATTGGCGAAGCGTTGCAGGAAAACGGCAAGGTGATCGTCACCGGTTGTCTGGGTGCAAAAGAAGATCAGATCCGCGAAGTGCACCCAAAAGTGCTGGAGATTTCCGGCCCGCATGCGTATGAGCAGGTGTTAAGCCATGTTCATAAATATGCAGCAAAACCAGAGCACAACCCATTCCTGAGCTTAGTGCCAGAACAAGGTGTTAAGCTGACACCGAAGCATTACGCCTATCTGAAAATCTCTGAAGGCTGTAACCACCGCTGCACTTTCTGCATCATTCCTTCTATGCGTGGCGATCTCGACAGCCGAGCGATTGGTGATGTGCTGGGTGAAGCAAAACGCCTGAAAAATGCTGGCGTAAAAGAGATTCTGGTGATTTCACAAGACACCTCCGCCTACGGTGCTGATTTGAAACACCGCACTGGCTTCTACGAAGGCTCGCCAGTAAAAACCAGCATGCTGGGTCTGTGTGAAGAGTTATCGAAAATGGGTATGTGGGTGCGTCTGCACTACGTTTACCCTTACCCGCATGTGGATGATGTGATCCCATTGATGGCAGAAGGTAAGATCCTGCCGTATCTGGATATTCCGCTGCAACACGCCAGCCCACGTATTCTGAAACTGATGAAACGTCCGGGCGCGATTGAGCGCACATTGGAACGTATTCAGGAATGGCGTCGGATTTGCCCTGACCTGACGCTGCGTTCCACCTTCATTGTCGGCTTCCCGGGTGAAACCGAAGAAGACTTCCAGATGCTGCTCGATTTCTTAGAAAAAGCAGAGTTAGATCGTGTCGGTTGCTTCAAATACAGCCCAGTCGATGGTGCGAAAGCCAACGAATTACCAGATCCAATTCCAGAAGAGATTCAGGAAGAGCGCTTCCATCGCTTCATGGAACTACAGCAGAAAATTTCTGCCCGTCGTCTGGCTGCCAAAGCGGGTCGTCAGTTGGATGTGATCGTCGATGAAGTTGATGAAGAGGGTGCAATTGGCCGCAGCTTCGCTGATGCTCCGGAAATTGATGGTGTAGTTTACTTAAACGGTGAAACCACGCTGAAACCAGGTGATATCGTTAAAGTGACAATCGAAAACTCTGATGAATATGATTTGTGGGGAACGGTAGTTCGCTAGAATTACCTCGAACAACGGGAAACATCTCCACTGACACGCCGTAAACCTATCCATGGGGGCTCCGCTGCGCCATCCTTGGCGCAGCGGGTCAGTGAACATGTTCCCCGTCATCTTCTTCTTTTATATTCAGCATAAAAAAGCCCGTAGCATTCACTATGGGCTTTTTGCTATCTGATATTCAGAATTGATTATTCGATACCCTGACTACGCAGATAATCTTCGTAGTTACCACCGAAGTCGATGATCTTCTCAGGGGTGATTTCCAATACACGGTTTGCCAGTGAGCTTACAAACTCACGGTCGTGCGATACGAAAATCAGTGTGCCCGGATACATTTCAAGCGCCATGTTTAGTGATTCGATAGATTCCATATCCAAGTGGTTAGTTGGTTCATCCATCACCAGAATATTAGGTTTCTGTAGCATCAGCTTACCAAACAACATACGGCCTTTTTCACCACCCGACAGCACTTTGACATGCTTACGAATGTAGTCTTGGTTGAACAACAAACGACCCAATACGCTACGAATAGCCTGTTCGTCATCGTTCTCTTGTTTCCACTGATACATCCAGTCAAACACTGTCAAATCATTGTCAAAATCTTCCGCATGATC
>CAIZDF010000728.1 GCA_903931645.1 uncultured Tolumonas sp. | reverse complement strand
CGCCAGACGCCGCGCATACTCAACCGCCTCTTCATTGGTGACCTGAGCGATTTCATCGATCAAAGACATATCCAGGATAGCCGGCACAAAACCAGCACCGATACCCTGAATTTTATGAGGCCCCGGCTTGATCGGCTCACCCGCTCGCGACTGAGTCAATACAGGACTGGCGGCAGGCTCAACCGCCACAGAGGTAATGGCACGTCCGCAAGTGTTTTTCAGGTAGCGAGTGATACCGGTGATCGTCCCACCCGTTCCGACACCGGATACCAGAATATCGACTAAGCCACCCGTGTCATTCCAGATTTCAGGCCCCGTGGTCTTTTCATGAATAGCGGGATTGGCCGGATTTTTGAACTGGTGTAACAGTACATATTTTTCAGGATCAGAGGCGGCGATTTCCTCGGCGCGTGCGATAGCTCCGCTCATCCCTCTGGCCCCTTCGGTTAATACGAGATTAGCACCGAAGGCCAGCAAGAGCTTGCGGCGCTCTATACTCATGGTTTCAGGCATCGTGAGTGTGAGTGGGATGCCGCGTGCCGCCGCCACGAAGGCCAAGGCTATTCCGGTATTCCCGCTGGTGGGTTCGACCAGATGCGAACCGGGGCGTATCAATCCGCGTTGCATCGCATCATCGACCATAGCCACACCGATACGGCATTTAACAGAGTAAGCGGGATTACGACCTTCAATCTTAGCCAAGATGGTCGCCGGCGCACCATCGGAGATACGATTCAATCGAACCAGCGGCGTACACCCTATGGATAATGAATTATCTTCGAACCACTTTGACATGCTTACTCCTAAAAAGATGAGGTGCAAGACAACAAGGCTTAAGCTTAACCCAGCTTACAGCTTAAGTCTTGCGACTGTTTTTCCGTATAATAGCAAAAAGCCGGATAAATCCGGCTTTTTGTTTATTCAAATACTCAACTATGTATTACTCAGCATCAACTACTTCAGCATCAGCCGGGCGATCCCTCAGTTCGACCAATGCCAGAGGGGCATTGTCACCTTGACGGAAACCGAACTTCAGAACGCGAAGGTAACCACCGTTACGTGTTGCGTAGCGAGGACCCAGTTCTTCGAACAGTTTGGTAACCATTTCACGGTCACGCAGACGGGCGAATGCCAAACGGCGATTTGCCAGAGTTGGAGTCTTACCCAGCGTCAGGATAGGTTCTGCAACACGGCGCAGTTCCTTAGCCTTAGGCAGTGTAGTCTTGATGACTTCGTGACGCAACAGCGAAACTGTCATGTTACGGAACATTGCCAGACGGTGACTGCTGGTACGGTTGAGTTTTCTTAAACCTAAACGGTGACGCATAATTTGCCTCTCTTAAACTTCAGTTATTCCACTAATGGCGAGCGCAGCTTTAAGCAGCAGCGACTGGCCAGTTTTCCAGCTTCATGCCCAGCGACAAATTGTGCTCAGCAAGAACCTGCTTGATTTCATTCAAAGACTTACGTCCCAAATTCGGCGTGCGCAACAAATCGTTTTCAGTGTATTGAATCAAATCACCAATGTAATGAATACTTTGGGCTTTGAGACAATTCGAAGAACGAGGTGTCAGTTCCAGATCATCAACCGGACGCAGCAAGATAGGATCAACTTGCGGTACATGTTCCTTCTCTACAACCGGCTCAGTACCTTCCAAGGCAGCGAACACAGAGAATTGATCAACCAGGATACGCGCAGCACTGCGAATCGCTTGTTCAGGATCAATGGCACCGTTCGTCTCGATCGTCATGATCAGCTTGTCAAGGTCAGTGCGTTGTTCAACGCGAGCACTCTCAACCGCATAGCTGACACGGCTAACCGGGCTGAACGAAGCGTCCAGTGCGATATGGCCAACAGCACGTGTTTCATTCGGCAACTGACGTGAAATTGCTGAAACATAACCACGACCTTGCTCAACCTTGATCTGCATATCCAGCTTACCGCCGGCAGTCAGGTGAGCAATCACGTGATCAGGATTAACAACTTCAACATCAGCGTTTGCACTGATATCTGCCGCAGTCACAACACCGAAACCTTCTTTCTTCAGTGTCAGAACCACTTCCTTGATACCGTGCAAGCGCAATACAACGCCCTTCAGATTCAGAAGGATGTCGACGACATCTTCCTGAATACCGTCGATCGTAGCATATTCATGTAAAACACCAGCCATCTTGACTTCAGTAGGTGCAGCACCTGCCATTGAAGACAATAGAATACGACGCAACGCATTGCCCAAAGTATGGCCGAAACCACGCTCAAATGGTTCCATGACCACTTTAGCCTGAGTTTCGGATATCTTTTGAACATCAATAATGCGAGGTTTCAAAAAATCATTGTTATACATAAGCTACTCCGCGTGGATTACTTGGAATACAACTCAACCACGAGATGCTCGTTGATGGTTGCAGGCAGTTCAGCACGCTGAGGGTTGGCCTTGTAGGTACCCTTGAATGCCTTCGTATCCATTTCAATCCATTCAGG
>CAIZDF010000727.1 GCA_903931645.1 uncultured Tolumonas sp. | reverse complement strand
GTATAGGCTTTATTGTTTTTGCCATCCGGATATCGCCTGAATTTGAAGTGATTGCATATATTCATTTAGCCAATCACGGATTGGTTTTAACTCAACATATCCAGTACCACTATATTTCCCTTCAAACTCTTCCCCCACTTCCTGATGCCCCATCCACGCATCAATCGTCGCACCTAAAAACGCTTTTTCAGTGAGAATGCTTCGTAGGTGATGACGCGCCCAGTTTGCTTGTAATGGCCATATTTTTTTCAGGTACGGTTTTAATTTTTTCTGTTCTGCATCCTTCACTCGGTTGTATTTATCCATCAGAAATAACAGCGGTTCTTCCCCTTTGATCGCAGCATTACAACGCTGACTCCACTGAGGGTTAAGTGAAGCAAAATGTCGATTCAATTCCTGCAAATGCAAGATATACATTTGGTATTGCTGAAGTGCGATGGACGTAAAATAGATAATTCGAGATGAAGAACCATTGCGTATATCTTTATCATCAATCCAGACTGCACCGGTGATTGGATTGATCTGCGTATTGAATCCAAAAGGCCTATCAATAGGCCGCAACCCAGTGCATAAAGACCAGATAAGATAGCAATAACAGACAAATGTATTATGAAATTCAGCTGGATCTGCTCTGGAGAAGTGTCGGAGCAAAGAGAGCTCCGTCTGCAGAAAACGAAAATACTCTCTTAATTGGAAATCAGGGATTCTGAGCGGCGAACCATAAGCATCACCCGATGTGTATTCTGAAAAAATGATGTCATGAGGTACCAGTGAAAACCACTGCGTGAGCTGGTGCTGATAGCATTGCTGCAACATGGTATGTGTTACTCGTGTATAAGAAAGTGCAGCCCGCTCCCGCAATTCAGCACCAGTGATCAATGCAATCAGCAAACGATCGGTCTGGTTTTGCACCATCGCTCGCTCTAATTCCTTGCCGATTTGGTTGATGTTCAGACGAGGAAGCGTGGTTTTACTGATCCGACTGACATACTCGCTGATTTTCAACTCTGTTTCTGCATCGACCACAGGGAGTGGCGCAGCCAAAAGATCGGGCAACACCAGCGTGACATGTTGAGATACAACGGAAATCAAATGTCGATTCGTTTCTGGCTGTGTCTGTGAAGGAACAGTATGCTGATGTTGTAAACGGACTTGCCCTGTAAACGTTGGAATAAATTTCGTGTCAGGCGTTTTACCCGCTAAGATCTTTAAAACCTGATCGAGCCCTCGCCCAGTCAGTAAAGCAACCAATACGATCCAAGCGACGGATCTTGTTTCCTGGCAGTTCAAATCTGCCAGCAAAATAGTCAATAGTTTGCCGATTTCAGCGTGTGTGGATCCATTGAATGAACACGGCAAATAGCGCCTGTCACGCCGCAGACGAGCAGTCATGCCAATCGACTGAAGGACTGCTGTCTTATAAGCTTTTTTTAGCTCTTCCAGTCCGACTAACTCCGGTTCTAAATGTTTTACATTCGACTCATACGTTTCATCCCGGCTAGACTCTTCGTCAGCCGAACTTGGTGATTTGAAAATACGTGTCGTAATATTAATTCTTTCATCACCCATCCTCACTGTATGGCGAAGCTGATTTTCTGGGTTATGAACGTTTTTTGGTTCAGAAACATCCTGTTTGCGTTGTTTTAAACCCTGCAATTCAGTGCTGGATTTAATCAGGTTAATAATCCCGCTGAGCGCTTTCAGGTCCTCTTCATCTTTTTCAGTACGACAAGATTCGTTTCTAACCGACAGTAGAGTTCGGTAGAAACTACTGACATCAACCAATTGAGGATTTTTAGTGCAATCCTGACGATAACGCTCAATCATGCCTATCAGTAACAATTTCTGTTCGGGATACTCACCTGAAAATAGCTTTCGTAAATGAGGAAAAGCCTGTGACGCATAAGATCGCTGATAATTCATCAAATCAAGCATTAGCGCCGAACAGAGGGAGACAGCCCAGATGATCTGTTCAGATCCATCCGATACAGCGCAGCACAAAAATGCCGGATATTGATGCGCCACTTTTTTCTTTTGCTTTTTTATCAATACATACAAGCTATCAAGTTGTGCTGATAATGGAAGATACTGTTGCGCCAATTGGTCCATCCACTCATACAACCCACCGAAATGGCGCACCCCAACGGCATCACGGGCTATTTTGGTGACAACAAGCAACTGGGCAGCCAGAGCCGAATGGTATTCAACATATTCCACCGGGAACAGCTTTTGTTCTAATGTCTCTTTACTCTGATTAGCAACACTATTATCAAATAACCAACTCATTCTGTTTTCCCTGAATTTAGTTCGGTTAATGCCTGTTTGTGTTGGTTCTGTGTATTTTGAGCACGGGAAAAACAATTCCGATCTATACCAAGCAAATCTGAAATTCTGTTGATATTCATTTTTCGGTTGGGGTGTT
>CAIZDF010000726.1 GCA_903931645.1 uncultured Tolumonas sp. | reverse complement strand
TTGTTAAATTAGAGCGTATGGTGAATGCGCGTGGTTTATCTCAGGTAGAGATGCAGCAGCAAATTGATGCTTTGACTAACGATGTTCGCTCATTGCGCGGTGCATTGGACGAGTCGAACTACAAGTTGCAACAAGTGACTGATAGGCAAAAAACGCTTTATCAAGAGCTTGATAAGCTACAGCAATCGGCTCCTGCTGCGGCACCTCAGACAACACCAGCTGCCAGCACTCCAGCTACAGGAGCACAGCCACAGGCCGCGCCTCCAGCGCAGCAGGCTGCTGCGGCGCCGGCTACTCCTGCGGCCAGTGAAGCATCAGCTCAAGCTAAACCTGCTAAAGAGCCTGCCGCTGCGGTCAGTGGTTCGGAAAGTAAAGACTATGACGCCGCAGTTAGTTTGGTTATCAAAGACAAGAACTACGCAAAAGCGATACCTGCTTTTGATACGTTTATTGCTAGTTATCCAAATTCGGCGTTACAACCAGGTGCTCATTACTGGCTAGGCCAATTGCAACTTAATCAGGGCGATCGTGAAAAAGCGAAAGCACATTTTCTGGTTGTAGCACAAAAATATAAAGATTCACCAAAGCGTCCGGAAGCAATTTATAAGCTGGGAGTCATCGCAAAAGCGGATGGTGACACCGATAAAGCGAATAAATTTTTCCAATTGGTTATTAAACAATACCCAAATACTTCAGCTGCGCAATTAGCTCAGAAGGCCATGGGTGGTTAATAATTAGTTAAAAAGGGCCTAAAATACGGAAAATTGGTCGAACGATGAGCAAACAGAAATAAATCATTATTTTTCTGTTGATTCGGAAACGTAAATCCGTATTATAGGCCGCCGTTGGCAGGGCAGAATGCAAAGCCAGCAAAGAGTGGGTCGTTAGCTCAGTCGGTAGAGCAGTTGACTTTTAATCAATTGGTCGCTGGTTCGAATCCAGCACGACCCACCACGAATTCCCAGGTCGCTTAGCTCAGCTGGGAGAGCACCTCCCTTACAAGGAGGGGGTCACTGGTTCGATCCCAGTAGCGACCACCAGTTTTAAAGTGACAAAGATGGGTCGTTAGCTCAGTCGGTAGAGCAGTTGACTTTTAATCAATTGGTCGCTGGTTCGAATCCAGCACGACCCACCATCTTTGCTCCAACCTTCCTAATTCAATCTTCCAGTTTTCCCATACTAATCGCGCAGTTTTTATCTCAGCATTTCACATACTGAATTGCATTTAGCTAGCCTGTCATCTCAGTTATAATCAGCGAAGCCTTATCGTATTATCGGAGTAAGACATGAACAGCCCAGTCAATGTGGTTGAAATTGACTATCCTTTTCCGCAAATTCCAGCGCCGTTATCTGCAGAACGTAAGCAGGAGTTAACAACTCGAATTGCTGAATTGCTGAAAGCCAGAAATGCCGTGCTGATCGCGCATTATTATACCGACCATGATATTCAGGCACTGGCTGAAGCGACCGGCGGGTTTATCGGCGATTCACTGGAAATGGCAAAGTTTGGTAAGCAGCATACCGCGCAAACGCTCATCGTTGCAGGTGTACGCCTTATGGGCGAGTCAGCCAAGATCCTAAGCCCGGAAAAGCAAGTGCTGATGCCAACACTACAGGCTGAATGTTCTCTGGATCTTTCTTGTCCTATTGAAGAGTTTTCCGCATTTTGTGATGCACACCCAGAGCATACTGTAGTGGTTTATGCCAATACATCTGCGGCAGTTAAAGCCCGCGCCGATTGGATTGTTACATCCAGCATTGCACTAGAGATTGTGGAACATCTGGATGCCGAAGGTAAAAAAATTCTTTGGGCACCGGATCGTCATCTCGGTGCTTACATCGAGAAAAAAACGGGCGCAGAGATGCTGCGCTGGCAAGGGGCGTGTATCGTCCATGATGAATTTAAAGCCAAGGCCTTGGCACGTTTGAAAGCCGAACATCCTGATGCCGCTGTCTTGGTGCACCCTGAATCACCTGCAGCAGTCATTGAAATGGCTGATGCAGTCGGTTCCACCACCCAATTGATTAAGGCGGCGCAGCAATTACCTCAGCAAAAATTGATTGTGGCAACAGACCGGGGCATTTTTTATAAAATGCAGCAAGCGTGCCCTGATAAGGTCATGATTGAAGCGCCAACCGGTGGCGATGGCGCAACCTGCCGAAGCTGTGCGCATTGTCCGTGGATGGCTATGAATGGCTTAGAAGCGATTTATGCGGCTTTGTCGGAGCAGGCTGATGCGCATGAAATCAAAGTTGATGAGTCTATTCGCCAGAAAGCACTGATCCCATTGAATCGTATGTTGGATTTTGCTGCTAATTTGCAGCAAAAAATAAGCAGCAATATTTAATGGCATATTGAAATAAAAAGCAGGATACCAAAGTATTCTGCTTTTTTTATTTCTAGAACATCACGTATCTTTTACAGATAACTGATCTCAGTGCTGAGAGTATGTTCTTCACCCGCTGGAATCGTTTGTCCTTCCCCAGTAACGCAGGTTTCGACACAAACCATGGTCTGCCAGCGATCGCGATCGAAGTCAGCCATGTTTTCTGCTGCAGTCCAAGGGTTCCAAACCACCGCAGAATTTTCGCCGCCATTATCCAATTTGATGGTGTCGTAGCCAGTCGTGAATGTCACTACTTTGGCGGGTTTACTATAAACACGATCAACTGCAGCCGTCAGATGGTAATCACCATCTTGAACGCCATCTGATTTAGTCAGTTTATCGTAGAAGCTGTCGCCCAAACCTTTTACTGTAACAAACTCAGTGCCTTTGGTATTGAAGTAAGTGTGCAACGCCTCGAAAACACGGAAATCTTTATCACTGGTATTTTCAGTGGTTAACGACATGGTTAATGTAGCACCCACACGAACTTCAAATTCCAGACGGAATGTATGAGGCCACATAGCGAGTGTTTCTGCTGTGTCGTTCAGAGATAGATGCACAAATGTGCCTTCGTCTGTTTCGCTGACGCCTTCCAATTGCCATATCAGACCACGAGCAAAGCCATGCGCAGGAAGTCCTGAGCCTAATTCTGCCGGTGCTGGGCCGAACCAAGGCCAACAGATGGGCACTCCACCACGAAATGGTTTAGAACCATCTTGAGCGCTGGTATGGCTCATCCACAGCAATGGTTGTTTGTCTTTTGCTTGATAGTGCAAAACATGTGCACCAAATAACGAGATGGCTGCTTCCGCATATTGGTTTTTAATGAGGAGATAACTTAGCCCTGATTCATTAGTGGCTAACTGTGTATTGCTGGTGAGATCTTGTTGTTTAGTAAATTTGAATTTTCTTAACATGTGTAAGCTCCCAAAGTAAAAAGGCAGCCCGTAGGCTGCCTTTTGTAAACTCATTCGGAATGAGCGCTCAAATTATTTAGAGATGTGAGCGATCAGATCCAGAACTTTGTTTGAGTAACCGATTTCGTTGTCGTACCAAGATACAACTTTAACGAATTTGTCAGTCAGTGCGATACCAGCTTTAGAGTCGAAAATTGAAGTACAAGTTTCGCCGTTGAAGTCAGTTGATACAACTTCATCTTCGGTGTAACCCAGTACGCCAGCCAGTTCGCCTTCAGAAGCTGCTTTCATTGCTGCACAGATTTCAGCATAAGAAGCGGCAGTTTTCAGGTTAACAGTCAGGTCAACAACAGAAACGTTGGTAGTTGGTACACGGAAAGCCATACCAGTCAGTTTGCCGTTCAGTTCTGGCAGAACAACGCCAACTGCTTTAGCTGCGCCAGTTGAAGATGGGATGATGTTCTGAGAAGCACCACGACCACCGCGCCAATCTTTAGCAGATGGGCCGTCTACAGTTTTCTGAGTAGCGGTAGTTGCG
>CAIZDF010000725.1 GCA_903931645.1 uncultured Tolumonas sp. | reverse complement strand
CTACGGTGGTGTGGTCAACAAGATGCCGGTCTTCGCTGCATTCTTCATGCTGTTTGCAATGGCTAACAGCGGTCTGCCGGGCACCAGTGCTTTCGTCGGTGAGTTCATGGTGGTGATGGGCGCGATCAAGGTGAACTTCTGGTACGCTTTCGCAGCGGCGACCACGCTGATTTTCGGTGCGGCATACACCCTGTGGATGTACAAGCGCGTGATCTTCGGTGCCGTGACCAATCACCACGTGTCCGAGTTGACCGATCTGAATGCGCGTGAAGTACTGATCATGACGATACTTGCCGTTTGCGTGTTGGGAATGGGGCTGTATCCGCTGCCGTTCTCCGACATCTTGCATGCATCGGTCAATGACTTGCTGGTCCATGTGGCTCATTCCAAGCTGCCGTTGTAAATCAGCTGCTAGCTTGTAGCGGGTAGCTTGCTGTCTGCACAAGCTTCAAGCTACAAGCAACTCGTGACTTACGTCTAAAAACTGTTTTCTGAGGTTTATTATGAATTTGATGGCCAATTTGATCCCTGCTGCTGCGGAAATCTTCCTGCTGGTGATGGTGTGTTTTATCCTGATCGCAGACTTGATGCTGACTAAAAGCAGCAAAATTGTTACCTATATGCTGGTTCAGTTGACGCTGCTGGGTTGCTCGCTTATCACCGTCGGCACGCATCAGCCTGGTGTCGTTTATGCCTTCCACAATATGTATGTGGATGATCTGATGTCTGATGTGCTGAAGATGTTGAGCTATTTGGGTATGTCCATGGTGTTGATCTACTCTCGTCAATATCTGATGCTGCGCGGACTGTTTACCGGTGAGTTCATGGTGCTGGCTCTGTTCGCGCTGCTCGGGATGAACGTGATGATTTCCGCAAATCACTTCCTGACACTTTATCTGGGGCTGGAGTTGCTGTCTCTGAGTATGTACGCGATGGTCGCCCTGCAACGCGACTCTGCAATTGCCACGGAAGCGGCGATGAAGTATTTCGTGTTAGGTGCGTTGGCCTCTGGTCTGCTGCTGTACGGTATGTCTATGTTGTACGGTGCAACCGGTACGCTGGAACTGGGTGCGATGTCAGATGCCATTAAACATGGTGTGCACAACAAATCGCTGCTGGCCTTCGGTCTGGTGTTTATCGTTTCCGGTCTGTCGTTTAAGTTGGGTGTCGTTCCCTTCCATATGTGGGTGCCGGATGTCTACCATGGTGCGCCAACTGCCGTGACCATGCTGATTGGTTCTGTGCCTAAACTGGCTGCCTTCGCTTTCGTGATGCGCATCCTTGTTGAAGGTCTGCAACCGCTGGTTCAGGACTGGTCGGGTATGTTAATCATCCTGTCGATCTCGTCCATGGCCTTGGGGAATCTGTCAGCGATTGCCCAGACTAATATCAAGCGTATGTTTGCTTACTCGACCATTACGCACATGGGGTTTTTGCTGCTTGGTGTGATCAGCGGCGGCATCGAGGGTTACGGTGCCTCGATGTTCTATGCAGTGGTTTACATGCTGATGTCGCTCGGCGCTTTCGGTATGATTATGTTGCTGTCTCGTGCAGGTTTTGAAGCGGATACCTTGGACGACTTCAAGGGGCTTAATCAGCGCAGCCCATGGTTGGCCTTTATGATGATGCTGTTGATGTTGTCGATGGCAGGTATTCCTCCGACTGTTGGTTTCTATGCCAAGTTTTCGCTGTTGAATTCCATCATTCAAACCGGTCATACCTGGCTTGCGATCGTTGCGGTATTGTTCTCGCTGATCGGTGCTTTCTATTACCTGCGCGTCATCAAGTTGATGTATTTCGATGCGCCGGAAAGCCATGCGCCTATCTCGGTGGGATCCGATACTGGCTTGCTCATCTCCATCAACGGGCTTGGTATGTTGTTCCTGGGCCTGATGCCTGGTGCCCTGATGTCGGTTTGTGCCGTTTCGGTCCAGCAGTCACTGTTGTTGCATTAGCCTGTTAGCTAGTTGACCCCAAGCTCCCGCCTCGTGCGGGAGTTTTTCATTCTGGAGATAAAATTGGAATTGGTTGAAACCTGTGTCGAATCAAATGTCGTCTATGACGGCTGTCTGTTGCACGTGTGTCGTGACAGCGTGAGACTACCCGATGGTAAGCTGAGCGTCCGGGAATATGTGACACATCCGGGGGCTGTTGCCGTACTTGCACTACTCGATAACGGTAAGCTGATAATGGAGCGTCAGTACCGATATCCAGCACGGCAAGAGTTTATTGAGTTACCTGCCGGCAAAATTGATCATGGAGAAGATATTCTCGTCACCGGTCAGCGGGAGCTGCTGGAAGAGACCGGGTATACGGCGCGTGAGTGGGTACATTTAACCACGACCTGGCCCTGTATCGGTTATGCCGATGAACGGATCGAGTACTTTTTGGCGCGCGGGTTGACACTGCAACAACGAAATCTGGATGAGGGTGAGTTTCTTGAAGTATTCGAATTGTCGCTTGAAGAAGCGATTGATTGGATACGGCAAGGTAAAATCAACGACAGTAAAACGATCGTTGGTATCTTCTGGTTAGAGCACTATCTCAAGAATTGGTGTGATGACGCACCTAAATAGTGCAAATATGACTGAGCGTTGTTATTTACGCACATTTTTGGTGCTTGTTGATATTAAGTATGATTATTAAGTATAAATATACTTAATAATCATATGGTTAAATTTTTGGCTCGATTCTTGCTTTTCAAGAGCGCTTTGTAATAATTGCGACAAATTTTTGTAAGATAGATGATATTGGGGATGGTATGGAAAATTTAAAAATCAATAACGATGCGCTTTTTATTTTGCTAGGCGCCATTATGGTGCTTGCAATGCACGCAGGTTTCGCCTTTCTGGAATTAGGCACGGTACGTAAGAAAAATCAGGTCAATGCGCTGGTTAAAATTATTACGGACTTTGCAGTATCGACGTTGGCTTATTTTTTCATCGGTTATATGATCGCCTACGGCGTTAACTTCTTCACAGGTGCCGAGGAATTAGCGCAGAAGAGCGGTTATGAATTGGTTAAATTCTTCTTTTTACTGACCTTTGCGGCAGCAATTCCCGCTATTGTGTCAGGAGGAATCGCCGAACGCGCCAGGTTTAATCCGCAAATGGCAGCGACTTTTATGCTGGTCGGTTTTGTCTACCCTTTCTTTGAAGGGATCGCGTGGAATCATCGTTTTGGCATTCAGGACTGGTTGCACACCGCTTTCGGTGCTGAGTTCCACGACTTCGCAGGTTCTGTTGTGGTGCATGCGGTGGGTGGATGGATAGGCCTGGCAGCAGTATTGTTATTGGGCGCGCGCCGTGGTCGTTACAATAAGGAAGGACGTATTTCCGCACATCCCCCATCCAGTATTCCATTTCTTGCGCTGGGAGCGTGGATACTCACCGTAGGTTGGTTCGGTTTCAATGTGATGTCGGCGCAAACTATTAACAATATCAGCGGTTTGGTGGCGGTTAATTCCTTGATGGCGATGGTGGGCGGTACACTGGCTGCGCTGTGGATGGGTAAGAATGACCCGGGTTTTGTACATAACGGCCCCTTGGCCGGTTTGGTTGCGGTTTGTGCCGGTTCTGACTTGATGCACCCAATTGGTGCGTTGGTTGTCGGCGTAGTGGCGGGCGTACTTTTCGTCTCGATGTTTACTTTAACGCAAAATCGCTGGAAGATAGACGATGTGCTCGGCGTATGGCCGTTGCACGGATTGTGCGGTGCCTGGGGTGGTATTGCAGCTGGCATCTTTGGCATGAAGGCTTTGGGCGGAATCGGTGGCGTCAGTTTGATGTCGCAGGTGATCGGTACGCTGATGGGGGTTGGCATTGCCTTCGCAGGTGGATATATCGTCTACGGTACCATTAAGAAGTTAGTGGGTATCCGTCTGGATCCTGAAGAGGAGTTTATCGGTGCGGACCTCTCTATACATAAGATCAGCGCATCCCCAGAGCGAGAGTCTGGTTGGTAATTCCCTGT
>CAIZDF010000724.1 GCA_903931645.1 uncultured Tolumonas sp. | reverse complement strand
GTTATCGGGTGGTAATCAGCAAAAAGTAGCGATTGCCCGTGGGTTGATGACGCGACCTAAAGTATTGATTTTGGATGAGCCTACGCGCGGTGTGGATGTGGGCGCTAAAAAAGAAATTTACCAGCTGATCAATCAATTTAAGCAGGAAGGCTTAAGCATCATTCTGGTCTCTTCAGAAATGCCGGAGGTTCTCGGCATGAGTGACCGGATCCTGGTGATGCATGAAGGAAGAATATGCGGTGAATTTGATCGCGCTGACGCGACGCAAGAACGACTGATGGCCTGTGCCGTTGGTAAGAAAGAAGGACAACAAGCAGCATGAGCACTCAAACCATGAACGCCAAATCTACTTCTGATACATCCCGTTGGTTCAGTAAACAATGGTGGTTAGAGCAAAAAGCACTGATTGCCCTGTTGATACTGATTGCGGTGGTTTCGGCACTTAATCCCAATTTTTTCACGGTCGATAATTTACTGAATATTCTGCGCCAGACATCAGTGAACGCCATTATGGCTGTCGGCATGACGCTGGTGATCCTGACTGCCGGTATTGATCTGTCGGTCGGTTCGGTGCTGGCTTTATGCGGCGCTTTTGCGGCAACTATGCTGGATAAAGAGCTGCCTATCTTATTAACGGTGCCAACCGTATTAGTGGCCGGCGCGTTATTAGGTGGCGTCAGTGGCGTTATTATTGCCAAAGGCCGTGTGCAGGCGTTTATTGCGACCTTAGTCACCATGACCTTGCTGCGTGGCGCAACGCTTGTCTTTACTGATGGCCGCCCTATTAGCACCGGCTTTTCTGATGCATCCGATGCATTTGCCTGGTTTGGTACTGGTTATCTATTCGGTATCCCGGTGCCAGTCTGGTTGATGGTAGTGGTGTTCACAACCGTCTGGTATCTGCTCAATCACACTCGTATTGGTCGCTACATTTATGCCTTAGGTGGTAATGAAGCGGCGACCAGTCTCTCCGGTATCAATGTCGACCGGATCAAAATCATTGTCTATGCCGCATGTGGTTTCTTGTCTGCGCTGGCCGGGATCATCGTTACCTCCCGTTTGTCATCCGCACAACCAACCGCCGGCACGGGCTATGAACTGGATGCTATCGCTGCCGTTGTTCTGGGCGGTACCAGTCTCGCTGGTGGTAAAGGACGGATCTCGGGAACCCTGATCGGTGCTTTCATTATCGGCTTTTTAAACAATGCGCTTAACCTGCTCGATGTTTCTTCTTACTTCCAGATGATTGTCAAAGCGACAGTGATTTTGCTGGCAGTGTTGATTGATCACAAGAGCAGCAAATAACCCCCCGAATCGAGGAACAAAGCTATGAACATGAAAAAGTTAGCAATTCTGGTTTCTGCTGTGGTGTTGAGTAGTTCAGTATCAGTTTCCGCTATGGCAAAAGACACCATGGCACTGGTGGTTTCCACCTTGAATAACCCGTTTTTTGTCACCTTAAAAGATGGGGCGGAACATAAAGCCAAAGCATTGGGTTATGACTTACTGGTGCTGGATTCACAAAATGACCCAGCGAAAGAGCTGGCTAACGTGGAAGACTTAACAGTTCGTGGGGTCAAAGTGCTGCTGATCAATCCGACCGATTCGGATGCCGTAGGTAATGCGATTGCGATTGCCAACAAAGCAAAACTGCCGGTGCTGACACTCGACCGTGGTGCGAACAAAGGCACGGTAGTGAGTCATATCGCTTCCGATAATATCGCAGGTGGTAAAATGGCCGGTGATTTCATTGCCACCAAATTGGGTGAAAAAGCCAAAATCATCCAATTGGAAGGGATCGCCGGCACCTCTGCTGCGCGTGATCGTGGCGCTGGATTCAAACAAGCGGCTGATGCCCATGGCTTCCAAATGCTGGCCAGCCAACCGGCCGATTTCGATCGTACTAAGGGCTTGAACGTCATGGAAAACCTGCTGTCAGGGCATGGTGATGTGCAGGCGGTTTTTGCACAAAATGATGAAATGGCTTTAGGTGCAGTGCGTGCGCTACAAGCTGCCGGTAAAGACAAAGTGTTGGTGGTGGGTTTTGACGGCACCGACGATGGCGTAAAAGCCGTTCATAAAGGCAAAATGGCTGCCACGGTAGCGCAACAGCCTGATCAGATTGGGGCAATTGGGGTTGAGACCGCAGACAAAGTGCTGAAAGGTCAAACTGTACCCGCCAACATTCCTGTGCCACTAAAAGTGGTGTCTAAATAATGTCAGCCAGTACCCGCCTTTGTGCGGGTACTTTTTTATTCAGATGAACATTTATTGCGGCTGAAGTTGATTGGAGCTGAAAATGAGTAAAAAACTGGTCGTTCTCGGCAGCGTGAATGCCGATCACGTATTATCTGTTCCTCGCTTTCCTAAACC
>CAIZDF010000723.1 GCA_903931645.1 uncultured Tolumonas sp. | reverse complement strand
GCCATCCAACTGGCGCGCAGCATCCAGTTACACTGGCGGCAGTAATAGATATCGATGATCGGTTTATCCATGATGATCAACCTAAGGTGACTGTTTCGCCGTATTGTTTACTGCAGGCATCGCTGAGCAGTGCCATCAGTTCACGACCACCGCGATTCTCAATCCATTGCCCGTCTTTCCAGTCAAAGTGATAGCCGTTTTCGCGGGTGGCGACCCAGATCTGATGCAGCGGTTCTTGTTTGTTGATGATGATTTTGCTGCCGTTGACAAAGCTCAGTGTGACCACGCCACTATTGAGTTCACAATCGATGTCGGCATCGCAATTATCCATAGCTTCTTCAATAACCTGATAGCGCTCTTCTACCAGCGCGTGAAATTCACTGTCTTTCATTACGGCTTGTCCTATTTGCATTTACTGCGATGAGTGAGATTATAGTGGGCCAAATTACCGAATCGCACAAGATCATGAAAATGCGCACATACAGTGTGGGTTTAGCGTTGTTATTAGCAGGTTTACTCAGTGGTTGCGGCTTGAAAGGGCCGTTATACATGCCACAGCAAAAACCGGCGCAACAGCAGACTGCCCAGCCGCAAAATCAGAACGACAACCACCAGACCCAATCATAAGGAAACGATGGCGCCATGGATTATTTCAATTATCGCGAAGACGGCGAACTGCTGGCTGAACAATGTGCTGTCAGCGAGTTAGTTGCCCAATACGGCACCCCTTTATATATCTACTCCCGTGCCACTATTGAACGTCACTGGAAGGCGTTTGATGCCGCTGCTGGCGATGTGCCGCATCTGATCTGCTATGCGGTCAAGGCCAATGGCAACCTCGCGATCCTGAATGTACTGGCGCGTCTGGGCTCTGGCTTTGACATCGTTTCTGGTGGTGAACTGGCACGAGTGATCGCCGCCGGTGGTGATGCAAAAAAAGTGGTGTTCTCTGGTGTCGGTAAAACCGAAGCTGAGATGCGTTATGCGCTGGAACAAGACATTCTCTGTTTCAACGTGGAATCAGAGCCGGAGCTGGAGCGCCTGAATCAGGTGGCAGGCAGCATGGGCAAAGTGGCGCGTATTTCGATCCGTATTAATCCGGATATCGATGCCGGTACGCATCCGTATATCTCGACCGGCTTGAAACAGAATAAATTCGGTATACCGATTGAACGCGCGCCAGAGGTGTATAAATACGCGGCCAGCCTGCCAAATCTAGCCATTCATGGTGTTGATTGTCATATCGGCTCGCAGCTGACTGAAATCGCACCGTTCCTTGAAGCGGCTGACAAGCTGCTGGCGCTGATTGATGAGCTGGCAGCCGCTGGTATTAAGATCCAGCATTTGGATGTGGGTGGTGGTCTGGGTGTGAATTACAACGACGAAACCCCTCCGCACCCAAGCGAATACGCCACCGCACTGAAACAGAAACTGCAAGATCGTGATCTGACCCTGATGTTTGAACCGGGCCGAGCCATCATGGCGAATGCCGGGATTCTGGCGACCAAAGTCGAATATCTGAAAGCGGGTGAAGATCGTCATTTTGCCATCGTTGATGCCGCGATGAACGACCTGATCCGCCCATCGCTGTACAGTGCCTGGATGAACATTGTGCCGGTTAATCGTGCACTGCCACGCACTGCGCAACGCTACGATGTGGTTGGCCCTATCTGCGAAACCGGTGATTTTCTGGGTAAAGATCGGGAATTAGCCATTGAACCGGGTGATTATCTGGTAGTCCGCTCTGCTGGCGCGTATGGTTTCTCGATGGCCTCTAACTACAACGCCCGTTCCCGTGCTGCTGAAGTGCTGGTGGACGGTGAGCAGCCACATTTGGTGCGTGAGCGTGAACCGCTGGCATCACAGTGGCAATTTGAACATCTGTTGCCGTAACAGGAGCTTGGCTGCATGTTGATCCAGTTTTCCAAAATGCACGGTCTGGGAAATGACTTCGTGGTAGTGGATGGCGTGACGCAGAAGGTATTTTTTAATGCGGAAACGCTGAAACGCCTCGGTGATCGTCATTTTGGTATCGGTTTTGACCAGTTGTTGCTGGTCGAACCGCCGTATGATCCTGATCTCGACTTCCACTATCGTATTTTTAATGCCGATGGTTCGGAAGTGCAGCAGTGTGGCAACGGGGCGCGTTGTTTTGCGCGTTTCGTACGCCTGAAGGGCTTAACCAATAAAGATCGTATTGCGGTTAGCACCGTCAGTGGTCGCATCGTGTTGCAGCTGGAAGACAACGATCAGGTCACGGTCAACATGGGCGTGCCGGAATTCGAGCCATCGAAGATCCCATTCCGGGCACTAAAAGCCGCAAAACTCTATTTGCTGCGCGTGGCGGAACAAACCGTCATGTGTGGCGCGGTGTCGATGGGTAACCCGCACTGTGTGCTGGAAGTGCCGAGCGTGAAAACCGCACCGGTGGAAACGCTGGGGCCAAAATTAGAATCGTTCGATCGTTTCCCGGAACGAGTCAAT
>CAIZDF010000722.1 GCA_903931645.1 uncultured Tolumonas sp. | reverse complement strand
GCACCGTAGTTGTTCTGGGTCAGACTGGCCGTAACTTCGCAGCGGGTATGTCTGGCGGTCTCGCTTATGTACTGGATGAAGACAACAGCTTCGCAACTCGTTGTAACTTGTCGATGGTGACGCTGGAGAAAGTTCTGCCAACTGCAGAACAATCGGCCTCAGAACCATGGCATAACGATCAGAGCGATGAAGATCATCTGCAAGCGCTGATCACACAACACGCTCAATACACTGGCAGCCCACGAGCGAAAGCAATTCTGGCTGACTGGGATGCTTACCGTGGTAAGTTTGTAAAAGTTTATCCGAATGAGTATCGCCGTGCTCTGAAGGAAATGACTGCTGCACCGCAGGAAAAGGAGATTGCGTAATGGGTAAGCCAACCGGTTTTCTCGAATTTGACCGCGTAAAGGAACACTACGCACCTGTTGCAGAACGTGTACATCATTACCAGGAATTTGTACCGACATTGACAGTGCAAGAAGCCTCTACCCAGGGCGCACGCTGCATGGATTGCGGTATTCCTTTCTGTAACAACGGTTGTCCGGTGAATAACATCATTCCTGACTGGAATGATCTGGTGTACCGCGGTAAAGCCGAAATGGCAATCCGTGTGCTGCACTCCACCAACAACTTCCCAGAATTCACAGGCCGGATCTGTCCGGCCCCTTGTGAATCAGCCTGTACACTGGGGATCAACGCTGATCCGGTTGGCATCAAGTCAATCGAGCGTTACACCATTGATACGGCATGGAGTAATGATTGGGTTAAACCACAACCGTCTGCGGTTAAAACTGGCAAGAAAGTAGCAGTCGTCGGCTCTGGCCCTGCGGGTTTGGCTGCGGCTCAGCAGCTGGCTCGTGTTGGTCATGACGTCACTGTGTTTGAAAAGAACAGTCGTGTTGGTGGCTTGCTGCGTTACGGCATCCCTGATTTCAAACTGGACAAAGGTTTGATCGATCGCCGTATGGCACAAATGGAAGCTGAAGGCGTAGTATTCAAAACTAACACCTTAGTGGCATTAGATAACACACTGCCTGCAGGCGTGACTAACGATGCTCAAACCGTTGTGACACCAGCACAACTGGATGCTGACTTTGATGCTGTGATCCTGGCTGGTGGTTCTGAAACTCCTCGTGATCTACCAGTTCCTGGCCGTGAACTGAGTGGTATTCATTTCGCACTGGAATTCTTGATCCCGCAGAATAAAGAAGTAGCTGGTGACGGCGCGAACCCTATCAACGTGAAAGGCAAACACGTTGTGGTGATCGGTGGTGGTGATACTGGTTCTGACTGTGTGGGTACCTCTAACCGTCACGGTGCGGTATCAGTTACACAGCTGGAAGTGATGCCACAACCGCCAGTACAGGAAAACAAAGAACTGACCTGGCCATACTGGCCGCTGAAACTGCGTACTTCTTCTTCACATGAAGAAGGTTGTGTACGTGAGTTTGCTGTTTCTACCAAAGAATTCATCGGTGAAAACGGCAAACTGACCGCACTGAAACTGGTTAAAGTTGAGTTTAAAGACGGAAAACTGACTGAAGTTGCTGGCTCTGAATTCGAACTGAAAGCAGATGCAGTGTTCCTGGCTATGGGCTTTACTAACCCACTGGCAAAAGTGCTGGATGCGTTTGGTGTAGAAAAAGATGCGCGCGGCAACGCGAAAGCAACGACTGAAGATGCAGGCTGCTATGCCACGTCTGTACCGAAAGTCTATGCCGCTGGCGACATCCGTCGTGGTCAGTCACTGGTAGTGTGGGCGATCCGTGAAGGTCGTCAATGCGCCCGTGAAGTGGATCAATTCCTGATGGGCAAAAGCCTGTTACCACGTTAAGTTGCTCTTTGCATAAAGCGTAAATGAGTAGCAAAAAAGCCCCGTCATGCTGATGGGGCTTTTTATTTGGTGGTAAACTGGTTTTTATTTATATCTGGATCATCAACATGCGTTTAACTGTGCACCATTCTCATGATGTATTGCCGTTATGGCAGGAAAGCCTTAGCAAATTATTACAAGCCAATAAACTAACCATTGAAGCAGCACATACACTGGGCGAATGGCATGTGGCCACCTTCAATGACCGCGTGGTTGGTCTCGCGATCAGCAAAGGTAGTGAATTACGCTATTTTGCCGTGCGCGATCTGACTCGTAGACGCGGTATCGGTCGTTATCTGCTGGCAGACACCATTCGTTGGCTGATAGAGGAAGGGCAACAGCAAGTGAATATGAATATCAGTTCTGTCACAGAAACTGAACAGGCAGGCTTACAGGCGTTTTTACGACAGGCGGGGTTTCATGCTGTTGATGATAATGCGTGGACATTGAGTCTGTGATGTTCTAACTGAGCACCATCATGATCAGGTGCTCAGTTAATTTTATGCAGTTAAATTTTCTTACTGTCAGCGCTCAATTAGAAAATGATTTTCTGAATTTGCGCATCTTTGCGTTGCAGATAATGTGTTGAGTGGATACGACGAATCGTGCGTGAGCGACCACGGATCAACAGTGTTTCTGTCGTTGCTAACAAACCATCGCTGGTAATACCTTCCAGCAGATCGCCTTTGGTAATGCCGGTAACCGAGATGATCACGTTATCTGTTTTTGCCATGTCGCGCAGGGTTAACACAGTTTCAACATCAATGCCCATTTGCTGGCAACGCGCAATTTCGCTTTCGCCCAAAATACGATTTTCAGGTGTATCGCCTTTTACTTTATGGCGCGGTAACAGACGGCCTTGCATGTCGCCATCCAGCGCACGTACGGTTGCAGCAGAAATCACGCCTTCTGGTGCACCACCGATACAATACAGCATGTCAATTTCATTATCTGGCAAACAGGTCAGCATGGATGCCGCAACGTCGCCATCCGGGATTGCAAAAACACGTACGCCCATGTCCTGCATCTCTTTGATCGCTGCATCATGACGTGGTTTTGCCAGTGTAATGACACTCAAGCGATGAATTGGTTTGTCCAATGCACGCGCAACCGCTTGGATGTTTTCAGCCAGCGGACGATTGAGATCAATAACCCCTTTCGCACTCGGGCCAACGATCATTTTTTCCCTATACATATCCGGCGCTTTCAGGAACGAGCCTTTATCGCCGGCAGCCAGCACAGCCACCGCATTGTTCTGGCCCATCGCAGTCATACGGGTACCATCAATCGGATCGACCGCAATATCTACCCCATCACCACCACAACCGACTTTTTCTCCAATATATAGCATCGGTGCTTCGTCGATTTCACCTTCCCCGATCACGATCTCACCATCGATCTCGATCTGATTCAGGACATAGCGCATGGCTTCCACAGCGGCACCATCAGCCAGATTTTTATCACCACGGCCTAACCATTTGTAGCCGGCCAGTGCGGCTGCTTCAGTTACACGGGAAAATTCAATTGCCAGTTCACGTTTCATTGGGAATACCTGCAGATGCTCTAAAAATTGCTGCCTAGCAGCAGAATGAATGCAAGTTTATCACATTTAAAAGTGACTTCCGAGGTGCCCGCAAGATCTATATTCCCGCATAAAAACGTGACCAATATTATAATGCCTCGTGCTAATGCCTTATTTTATATAACGCGATTTAAACATCTTTGTTTTTATGTCTGATGTTTAAAATAATTTATTTATTTACACTTCTTTCAAAGAAAAAACACAGTCAAGTTTATATTAATTTAATTTATGATTATTAAAGAATTAATTAAATAAAAAAACACATTCCATTGTGATTGAATCAGCTTTTCTTGGAATCAAAAAACAAGAAAATATTACAACAAAAGCTTAATTCAACTGTAACAAAAATGTCATTATTCCCCCTTAGTATTCATCTCGGAATTACTCAGGGGCAACCCAACCCTCACAAAAAAATGAAGGATCGATGATGAAACAATTAACTGTTGTGGCAATTGCTGTGCTGGTTGCAACCCAAGCTAACGCTACTGAAGTATATAAGAACGAAAAAGTAAATTTAGACCTGAATGGCCGTGCTTATGCCGGTGAGATTATTGGTACTAAAGACAATGGCACCGAGAAAAGTGATGCCGTAGGCGGTAACAACTACATCCGTCTGGGCGCAAAAGGTGAAGCAGCGATTACTGGCACCCAGAAAGCCATCGGCGTATATGAAGCTCAGTTCAAATCACAAAACACTGAAAAAGAAGAAAGTACCAGCAACATCTCCACTCGCCTCGCTTATGGCGGTGTGAAAGATGACACCTTCGGTACTGTTACATTTGGTCGTCAACTGGGAGCAGTAGGTACTTTAGCTGCTTGGACTGACGTAGCTTTAACCGACGGTTATGGTAACGATGG
>CAIZDF010000721.1 GCA_903931645.1 uncultured Tolumonas sp. | reverse complement strand
TAGTAAAGGTGCTAAAAAACCTGAATACGGGTAATTGAATTGCCGACACTTTCATTATCATTTACCTGCATTTTTCATTCTAAATTCATGCGCCGCAGTTAAATCACCCGCCTCACCCAGCGCGATCGCTGTACCGATACGATCCAATAACTTTAAGGGCAATAAATCACTTAAATGGGTCACCTTTAAAAGTGACTCAGTCTCAAAATATTGAACAGGTGATGACGTAATTTCACCCATAGATTTTGACGAAACTTTCAATTGAGTTCTCCTAAAGACCATGATCGATATGATTAGATTAGCATTGGGCGTGTTCGACTAACGTTATGTGAACGTTAAGGGAGCGTTAAGGCGGTCAATAACAGATTTTTTAGCACTGAATCAATCATCCGATGCGTGTTAGACTTATCCATAGCCCCTTATCCACATCAAAAAAGTGAGCTTTTTACAGTACGATGAATATCCTTTTGATAGAAGACAATCGCGACCTTGTCACTAATTTATTTGATTATTTTGAGGCTCGTGGCCATGTGCTTGATGTGGCGAATGATGGCATTTCCGGTTTAAATTTGGCAGCGACAAATTCATATGACGCATTGGTATTGGATTGGATGTTGCCTAGCATGGACGGGATTACGATGTGCAAGCGTTTGCGTGAAGCGGGAAAGACGACCCCTGTGCTGATGCTGACGGCACGTGACTCACTAGATGACAAAATTGCTGGCTTTGAAGCGGGTGCTGATGATTTTGTGGTCAAACCATTTTTGATGCGTGAGCTAGAAGCGCGGTTGTTAGCACTGGTCAGACGTTCACAAGCGCATTACAGCAACGGGCTATTACAAGTTGCTAATTTATCCTTCAATACCAATACATTAAAAGTGATGCGTGGAGAGAGGAATATCGTCTTACCGCCTATTGCGCTGAAATTCCTGGAGTTTCTGATGCGTCAATCCCCTCGTGTTGTTACACGCGAAGAGGTTGAGCGTTATATTTGGGGCTACGCACAACTGGAGAGCGACACTCTGCGCGCCCATCTATTCGTGCTGCGCAATGCAGTCGATCAAAAAACGGATCAACCGCTCATAAAAACGTTGCGTGGCATCGGTTATCAGATTAACGATGAATAGGTTCTTTCACAGTATTAAATTTAAACTTGCACTGACGTTTGCAATATTTGGGGCCGTAGTGATTCTGATTTTGTCATTTGGTCTGTATTTTACAGCACACAATCTCGGCGAACGTCTTATGGACGAAACGCTGCATGCGGAAATTGACGATTACATCTCCAGGCGCTCACGCAATCTAAACTCCATCCCCCCGTCAACAATTAGTATCCAAGGCTATGTACTGGTAAATAACCAGAATCACCAAGAGATTCCGGTAGAGTTAAGAGGGTTAGACGAAGGAACATACAGGTTGTCGATAAATAACACCCCTTATCGGGTTGCAGTAGCCAACCGAAACAATGAGCGTTATTTCATGCTCTTTAACGAGCAACGTCAGCGTAATCGCGAAGAAACTTTTATCTATTATCTGATTGTAGGAACGCTCATCATGATCCTACTGTCCGCATGGGCTGGCTGGTGGCTGGCTGGACGCGGTGTAGCACCTATCACCGAGCTGACACGAAGAGTCAGCCAAGCTAGCCCTCAAGATAACGCGGACACAGTATCAGAAGGTTTTGAGAACAATGAGATAGGTCGACTTGCACAGGTGTTTTCTGCTTATTTAAAACGTATGCGGGCATTTATTGAGCGCGAACGTAATTTTACGACCGACGTCAGTCATGAACTCCGAACGCCACTTACGATAGTACAAGGGGTATTAGAATTAATAGAAGATGATAATCAATTGCCAGAAAAGTTACAGAAGCGTATCGCAAAAATCGCACGTGCTAATCGCGATATGATCAACCTGACGTCTGGCTTGTTGTTGATGGCTAGAGAAGCAACTGACGATATCATCGTACAAACATGCGATGTATGTAGTGCAGTTGATTTAGCTATTGAAATGAATAAATCTCTTCTGAGCGAGGCAACCTCACTCGACATTATCTTTCAATCACATCCACAGGTAGCAGCAGAACGAACACTATTGATCAGTGTAGTAGCTAACCTGGTACGTAATGCATTTACATACACGCCGTCAGGTCGGATCTCCGTAACGGTAGATGACAACAGCTTGACTATCTGTGATACGGGAATAGGTATTCGCGGAGAAGAAATCGGCAAGGTTTTTCAACGACACTTTAAAGGTGCCGCCAGTACAGGTGCCGGCATCGGCTTGTCACTGGTGAAACGTATTTGTGATAGATATGACTGGGAAACAGTGATTGAAAGTCTTGAAGGTGAAGGCACTAAAGTTAAGCTCGTCTTTAAGCCTGAGGGGGTAAGAAATTTTGTTTAAATGTTTCGAGTGCGTGTGAAAGCTGACGACTTGAGCTCCAGCCTATATTCAATATACGACGTCGCCAGAACGAGCTGTAGCGAGTTTGCATGAAGTTCAAGTAGTTCGGTTGTTAGAACCGCAGGCAATAACCCCCCCCACCGTTTCCGGAGGGGG
>CAIZDF010000720.1 GCA_903931645.1 uncultured Tolumonas sp. | reverse complement strand
GCTGATTTCCTGCATCGTTACTTCCCGCAAAGTGAAGTATGGGTGAGTGACCCAACATGGGATAATCACCACGCTATTTTCCAGGGTGCTGGCATTAATACACACACCTACCCTTACTATGATGCAACAACCGGTGGTGTTCGTTTTAACGACATGCTGGAAATGTTCCGCACTCTGCCACTGAAAAGCATCGTGCTTTTGCATCCGTGCTGCCATAACCCGACCGGTGTTGATCTTTCGCCACAACAATGGGAAGCATTGCTGCCGGTTATTAAAGAACGTGAACTGATCCCATTCCTAGACATTGCTTATCAGGGTTTTGGCGACAGCATTATCGAAGATACGTTTGCCGTGCGCATGTTAACTGAAGCGAATATCAGCTTCTTCGTCAGCAACTCTTTCTCTAAAAATCTGTCACTGTATAGCGAACGTTGTGGTGGTTTATCCGTGGTTTGTCCAACAGCGGAAGAAGCAGATCGCGTATTAGGCCAATTAAAACTGACCGTACGTAAAATCTACTCCAGCCCACCAAGCCATGGCGCACAAGTCGTTTCTGCTGTGCTGACTCAATCTGCGTTACGAGCAGCGTGGGAACAGGAAGTCGCTGAAATGCGTGAGCGTATTAAAGCAATGCGCCAGAAACTGTATGAAACTTTACCCGCAAAAGTTCCCGGTAAAGATTTTAGTTACATGATCACGCAACGCGGTATGTTCAGCTACACCGGTTTGACACCAGAGCAAGTTGATCGTTTACGTGAAGAGTTTGCGGTTTATCTGGTAAGAACGGGCCGTATGTGTGTTGCCGGTTTGAATACCAGTAATGTTGAGTATGTTGCCAATTCAATGGCCGCAGTGCTGCAAGATTAGTATGTAATATACTGCCGGGATGCCCCTCTTTATACAGTGTCCCGGTGAATCAAATTTGTCTCTTCCATAAGTTGTCACAATCTTATTCCACTTTTATCCCCAGAAATTGTGGATAACCAGCTTCCCCTTCCTTACTAAACAAAATGTTGATAAGTTATCCCTCGCAAAACCTTTCTATAAAATAGAAAGATAGAACCTATTTTCTGCCATTTATTTCTTGTAAATAGAAGATATAGTGACTATCAACACATAATGCCCACACCGAGGTATAAATAATGAGCAATATTTTAGTAATTCAATCAAGTATTCTTGGCCCTTACTCTCAATCAACCAAATTGCTGGATAATTTTGCTGTTGAATGGAAACAAAAACACCCAGCTGACAACATCGTTGTTCGCGATTTAGCAGGTGAACCATTGCCAGTGCTGGATGGCGAAATCATTGCTGCACTGGGTGGCAATGGTGAACTGAATGAACGTCAAAAGGCGGCTGCAGAACTTTCTTTAGCACTGATTGAAGAAGTAAAAACTGCAGATTATGTTGCGATTGCAGTGCCAATGTATAACTTTGGTATTCCAGTTCAACTGAAAACTTGGATCGACCTGATTTGTCGTGCTGGCATCACCTTCTCTTACACTGAAACCGGCCCACAAGGTCTGTTAACTGACAAGAAAGTGCTGATCGTAACAACCACTGGCGGTACTCATCGTAATACCGCAACCGATCTGGCTCTGGCTCACGCACAAACCGTATTGAGTTTCGTGGGTCTGAAAGACATTACTGTTGCTTATGCAGAAGCATTGGCGATGGGCCCTGAAGCTCAGGAACGTGGTCTGACTGATGCGACTAATGCTATTCAGGCGTTTATTGCCGCACATTAATTAATGTTATGCTGAGGGAAGTCATTCTTTCCTCGGCATTTTTTATGACCTCTACTGTACATTCCGCTTTTCGTTCCGCTATTGAAGCCTACATTTCTCAACATGCTCTTCCCATCGATAAATACAGTCATCAGCCTCGTCTCTATGCACTAGCTTTAACTCTGGCACAAACAGCACAGCTTTCATTTGATGATGATATTTTGCATGCTGCCGTTTGGTTACATGATTTAGGTGTGTTTGAAGGTCACAGACCAGTAAATCCGACGCTATTAGCAAGCTGGGATAATGTGGCTTATGCCTGCCGGGTAATTCCGGAGTTATTGCAACAGTGGAACTTCCCTGCTGAAAAAATTCCCGCGGTGATTAATGCTATTGAACAACATGCCGCACATTGCCAACCTACGACACCAGAAGCTGTTCTGTTACATGATGCTGATCTGCTTGAGCAATTAGGTGCTGTCGGCATCATGCGTGCATTGTGTAAAGTCGGACGTGATACCCGCTATGCCACTCACGGTTCTGTTGTAAAAGTGTTGGAAAAGGCGTTGGAATTGCCCGCATTCTTGTTGTTACCTGCCGCACAATCACTGGCTGAACAGCGAATTAACCTGCTGCATCACTTTTTGTCGTCACTTGCAGATGAAACATTTGATGTCGATTTTTGACGGTTTCGCAAGCTTCTGCAAAGTGGATCACAGGGGTTGGCGGATTTATTTGACCAACATCTACCTTTAAAAAAGCAATAAATGGTTATATGAGCTTGTGTTGATGAAGTTAAAAACTCCCGATACAAGCAGTGAGTGTCAGCATAATCAAAAAGATAAGTGTACTGACATTCGTATCATGAGCACATTAGTGGCGAGTAGTATTTATGCATCCAAGACATTCTGTGATTTTAGAGCTGGTTAACAGCTCAGGGCGGGTCAGTGTGGTTGATTTATCCACACAGCTAGGCGTTTCTGAAGTGACGATCCGACAAGATCTGACACAACTGGAAAATCAGGGTTTTTTGAAACGGGTTCATGGCGCAGCAACCGTGCTCGACAGTGAAGATCCGGAACATCGTTTGTGGGCAAACAGCAAAGTAAAACAAGATATTGCCAGTTATGCTTATTCACTCATCAAACGTGATGACTGTGTATTAATTGAGGGTGGCAGTGTCAACGTCATGTTGGCTAAGTTGCTGGCAGAACGTGCCGATATCACGATCATCACATCAAGCTCTTATATCGCGCATCAGCTACGTGCCAGCAAAGCAGAAATCATTTTGTTAGGTGGTCAATATCAGACCAGCAGTGAAAGTCTGGTCGGGCCGCTGACTCGTTTATGTATTGAACACGTGCATTTCAGTAAAGCATTTATTGGCGTCGATGGTTTTGATATTCAAACCGGGTTTACAAACCGGAACATGATGCGGGCTGATATTGCCAATGCCATTCTGAATAAACGGCAGGAAGTGTTTGTACTGACTGATTCCAGTAAATTTGGTCGTATTCATCCGGCAGCTATTGGCCCGACTTCCATGATCAAACATGTGATCACCGATAAAAATGCACCGGACAGCTCATTAAAATGGCTGACACAGCAAGGTGTGCAAGTTCACCTGATTTAAATGAATTTAAAGCAAAAAAAGCCCCGAAAGGGGCTTTAATCTTGGTCGATACGGCTGGCAACCGCACCTTGCTGCGTCTTATATTTCGCATTCGTACGTTTGTTGTAAGGGCGCGCGGCTGAACCCGACATAGTCTCGAAGTTCAGTGCCCCTATCACCATGCCAGGGCGCAGTGCTAACGGCAAACGGCCACCGTTATAAAACTCCAGCACAATGCGGCCAGACCAACCCGGATCGATGCGATGTGCCGTCACATGCACCATCAACCCCAATCGGGCTAAAGAAGAACGGCCATCTAACCAACCGACAATGTTGTCTGGCAACGTCACCGATTCATGCGTCACCGCCAGCGCTAATTCACCAGGATGAAGAATGAAGACATCAGTATCACTAATGTAGATTTCATCACTCATTACGCGATCAATGGCAGCGGAAACTTCTTCTTTCGGGCCACTTACATCGATATACGGTGC
>CAIZDF010000719.1 GCA_903931645.1 uncultured Tolumonas sp. | reverse complement strand
GCAAGTGCCCACACAGATTGCTTGATATATTGTTAAAGAGCGTGGCGCTAAGGCCAGGGACGCGAATCATACGCTTTCCCGTTTGCTTGTCAAGCGTTGTTCGTCACAACTGCTTAACTCGCTCTGTGTTGGCGTCCGCCGTTCCAGTGAGGCCGCATTCTACGGAAAACCGGAAACACGTCAAGCGCATTTATGATATTCCTATGATTTCAGTAACTGTTCGGCGAATTTTTGCACGTTTGTCCAATTTGTGAACTCAATATCACGGCTGGTGTTTGTACTTCCCCCTGTCATCCACATAATTAATTGGATAATTCGCTTCTGCCACCAGTTATAACGGGAATAACGCAAGGCGCCGGCGAACACGACAACGTGCTGTGGTTTCCATACTGATTGTTGTAGCCACTTCCGTGTATAGAGGTTGGTTTCCGGTGTGTTCTTTTCTGGCTTTCTCGCCACAAGATTGACCGCAATAAAGGCCGCCTCTTTTTCTTTTAACACTGCGTAGTGTTGTTCTACAAATTTATTGAGGCTGGGATGAAAGTGACCATAACGGATAGAAGCTGCGATCAGTACTTTGTCATACGGCGTCAAATCAATCACAGGTTGTTCATGCAGGTTATGCAAATCCGCCCGCCAGTTTGGCGCACGCGCTAATATGGCATCGACTATCTTTCGAGTTTGCCCTTCTCGGCTGGAATACAACACCAGAATTCGTTTGGTCATGGGTTTGGTTCATCCTCTGCTTAGCTTTGCTTATATTAGCAAGCTTTCCTTTTATATATACCATGCAACAAAAAGTTCAATTGGAACCGGTTGCAGATACAATCTGCAATTTAGCCGTACCTTCTTTGCCGTTTTCTTGCTTTTTCGCAACATAATGTGTTCAATTCTTGCATTGCAGAATTGTACGAAGGTTGTTCATGGCTAAAGGTAAACCCATTCTGATTGTGGATGATGATCAGGAAATCAGGGAATTATTAAAAGAGTACCTGACGCGTGCTGGTTTTGATGTATTGACCGCTTGTGATGGCGTGGAAATGTACCAGCAACTGGCGCTTGCTACACCCGAGCTGATTATTCTGGATATCATGATGCCAGGTGATGATGGTTTCAGCCTGTGTCAGCAGATCCGCCGGAAATCACAAGTACCTATTATTATGCTAACTGCCGCTTCTGACGAAGCAGATCGAGTGATTGGTCTGGAGTTGGGTGCGGATGACTATATTGCGAAACCCTTTAGTCCACGTGAGTTGATGGCACGTATTAAAGCTTTATTACGACGCGCTGAATTCCGTCAACCGGAAAAAGAAGTGGTCTCTGGCCGTAAACTGAAATTTGCTGGCTGGACACTGGACTCGAGAACCCAGTTGCTGACACATGAAGATGGCTCAAGCATTGACCTGACAGGTAGCGACTTCATCTTATTGCATCTCTTTTTACAACATCCAGGACAAATTCTGGATCGTGATGCGATCAGTGATGCCACCCGTGGCCGTGAATCATTGCCGATGGAACGTGGTATTGATGTGCAGATCAGCCGTTTACGCCAGAAATTAGGCGATAACGGTAAAGGGCCTCGTATTATCAAAACCATCCGTGGCAGCGGCTATATGCTGATTGCAGATGTTGTGCATGAAGACTAGCTGGTTGCGTCGCTTTTTTTCATTGTTTGTGCCGCGATCGTTATTATCGCGCATGTTGCTATTGCTGCTGCTGGCGATTGTGTTAGCCCAAAGCCTGATTTCTGGTATTTGGATGCAACAATTAGAAAAACGGGAATTAGAGGGCATGCTGGCGTCAACCCGTGATCTGGCTAATTCGGCCGCCTCCACCGTGAGTTTCTTTAAATCTCTGCCCTTGCAATATCGCCCGATTGCCTTGGATCAGTTACGCAATATGGGCGGTAGCCGTTTTTTTGTTTCCTTGAACAAAGAAGAAATCCGGCTGAATGGCATTCCTGATAGCCCTAAAAAACAAGTGGTACTAAAAGAGGTTAATCAGACACTGCTACATAAACTCGGACAGAGTATGCAGATCAAAACTGATTTTTCGTACCCTGCCGAATTGCATGTTTTTAATAATGAAACGTTGCTATCAGATATCCCGCCATCCTGGTCCCGTTATACCTTATTAATGGAGCCGATTAATCCACCCATTCTGGTGACGCAGATCAAGCTAGAAAATGGCGATTGGTTGTATTTGGCCGCGTTATTGCCCGCACCCTATATGACACTGGATGAAGATGTGGTTTCACCGCATCAATTTCGTTTCATTATTCTGCTGACGATTATTCTGTTTCCTTTCACCTTTGCCCTTGTCCGCTGGCAAACACGTCCGTTACGCCATTTAGCGGCGGCAGCAGTAAGTCTGGGTAAAGACATTGATCAACCCCCATTACCGGAAGCCGGCGCCAGTGAGATTGTCGCGGTGACCCGGGCTATTAATATTATGCAGCAGCGGATCCGGCGTTATATCGGCGATCGCGAAAAGCTGTTCAGCTCCATTTCTCATGATTTGAAAACACCAATTACCCGCTTGCGCTTACGCGTGGAGTTACTCGATGACGACACGCAGATTGTGAAATTCAGCAAAGATCTGGATGACCTCGAGATGATGGTCAAGGGCGCACTGCAGACTGTTAAAGACACGCATATCCACGAAAATATCGAAGAGATCGACATCAATCAGCTGCTGGCGGGCATGGCGGAAGACTACAACCTGCTGGATCCGCATCTGACGATTGAAGGCCATTGCAAATACTTATATCGCGGCAAACCACTGGCATTGAAACGCTGTATCGCCAATTTGATTGATAATGCGATTAAATATGGTGATCAAGCTCGCGTGATTGTGATGGATGATTTGGAAAAAAACAGCAAAACCAACATGCTATACCTCTACATCATTGATGAAGGCCCAGGCTTGCCGGAGCAGCAGTTGGAAAAGGTGTTTGAGCCTTATTACCGACTAGCACAAGATAGCAGCGGTAATGGCCTTGGTTTGGGGATTGCACGCAGTATTGCCCGCGCCCATGGTGGCGATTTAGTGTTGGAAAACCGTTTACACGGTGGCTTACAAGCCATTCTTTCCTTGCCAAGGAATTGATAATGACCCTCCGTTCTTACCTTGTATCCAGTTTGATGCTGTCACTGGTGTCTGTCTCTGCTATGGCCTCGTCGGTTGAAGTATTGCATTGGTGGACCGCCGGTGGCGAAGCCAAAGCCGCCGGTGTATTACGCAGTTACTGGCAGGCATTAGGCAATGAGTGGCAAGATTCCGCCATTTCCGGTGGTGGTGGCAAATCAGCCATGACGGTATTAAAGAGCCGCGCCCTCTCCGGTACCCCACCGGAAGCAGCACATCTGAAAGGTAGCGAGCTGCAAGAATGGGCAGCTTTGGGCTTCTTACGTAATCTCGATAACGTTGCACAGCAAAATGGCTGGGAACAAGTGTTGCCTGAATTTGTGCAACACAGCGTGCAGTCAAAAGGTCATTACGTCGCCGTGCCAATCGGCATTCATCGTGTGAACTGGTTATGGGTCAACCCGAAAGTATTTCAGCGCTTACAACTCACGCCACCAGCAAGCTGGGCTGAGTTATTGGCCGTATCCAAAAAACTAAAGCAAGCCGGTATCACCCCATTGGCGATTGGCGATGATCAATGGCAATTGGCGATATTGTTTGAAGCGATTGTGCTGGGTGAAGGTGGTAGTGATTTTTACCGCCGGGCGTTTATCCAGTTGGATCAAACCGCGTTGCAAAGCGACACCATGCAGCATTTACTGGAGCTATTCCACCAGCTACGGGAATATATTGCCGATGACTACGGTGGTACGAACTGGAATCAGGCGACACATATGTTGATCGAAGGCTCAGCCGCCATGCAGTTGATGGGCGATTGGGTAAAAGGTGAACTGACTGCGGCAAATGTGGTACCAGGCAAAGATATTCTTTGTTTACCGGCACCAGGTACTGACGGCAAATTCAGCTACAATCTCGACTCGATAGCGATGTTTGATGTGCAAAGTCAGCAGAAACAACAAGCGCAGTTGCAACTGGTGAACATGATCATGACCTCCGATTTTCAACATGCTTTTAATCGGGTGAAAGGATCAATCCCAGTGTTAAATAACCAGACCCTGACTGATTTTGACCAGTGTGCTCAGCATTCAGCTCAACAGTTACAACAGGCCATTAAACAACAGGAACTGGTGCCGAGCATGGCGGAAGGCATGGCGAATTCAAGCTATGTTCGACAGGCCATCGGTGATGTATTGGCGGGTTATTTCAATAATCCGGATGGCGATGCCAAACAGGCTGCCCGCCAGCTGGCACGTGCGGTACTCTCCGCGCAACGTTAATGATATGCTTTATGTGGATAGTTGATTCACAGGAGCAAACATGACTTTTTCGGCAGATAACATCAACCAGACTCTGGATGCCAGTGGCTTGCGCTGCCCGGAACCGGTAATGATGGTGCGCAAAACCGTGCGGCTGATGCAAGACGGCGAGACATTGCTGGTAATTGCGGATGATCCGGCGACGGTGCGCGATATTCCCAGTTTCTGCCGTTTCATGGATCACACCCTGTTAGCCAGTGAAACCGAACAACCGCCCTATCGCTATCTGATCCGTAAAGGGTTGAACTAATCTCAACCCTTCCATCTCTCTCAATTTATCTGTTGCTTAGATCTCGTAGTGCAATGGTGTTTGAACTTCACCGGTTGCAAAGACTTGCGCCTGGATATCGCTGATCGCCAGTGATGGATTGCAGATCTGCAGAAAACGCCAAGCAAAATTGGGTTGGAACTTACCCTTTTTCAGCCCAAACCAAGCGGTATTGGCGGGAAACAGATGCTCGGCATTGATACGCACTAAATTACTGTCTTTAACTGAGTCAATCGCCATATCAGCCAGAATACCGACGCCTAAACCCAACTCCACATAAGTTTTGATAACGTCAGAGTCTTGCGCACTCAAGACGATATCCGGCTCAATATCTGCCATCGCAAAAGCCGCATCAATTTTGGTACGTCCGGTTAAGCCGGATTGATAAGTGACCAGCGGCCAAGCACTGAGGTCTTCCAGCGTTACCTGTGGCAATTCCGTTAATGGATGGCCACGAGGGACTAAGATGGCGTGATGCCAGCTGTAATAAGGGAACGCCGCGATCTCTTCATAATCAGCCATCAACTCGCTGGTGAGACCAATGTCCGTTTCACCGTTAAGTAGCATAGAGACGATTTCACTTGGGCTGCCCTGATGCAGCACCAGCTGTACTTGCGGATATTGTGTACGGAACTCTTTGATGATGCCCGGTAACGCATAACGCGCCTGCGTATGTGTCGTAGAAACATGTAAACGTCCGCGATCGCTGTTGGCAAAGTTGTCGGCCAAACGGCGGATATTATTCGCTTCCGTCAGAATACGTTCGGCCATCGTGAGCAGTGCTTTGCCCGGTTCGGTCATCCCTAACAGGCGTTTACCGCGGCGGATAAACAGTTCCACACCCAGCTCATCTTCCAGCTCTTTGATATGCCGACTGACACCCGATTGTGAGGTATACAGCGTATTCGCCACTTCAGTTAGGTTGAAGTGGCAGCGGGCTGCTTCGCGGATAATCTTGAGCTGTTGAAAATTCAAGCCACACGTTCCTTAGTTTCAGACTGATAGAGCTGCGTTTGGCGTGCCACCAGTCGTACTGATAATCCTGGACGTAACTCTAGCACAGCAACCTGCTCACGCGGCACATCGACTTCAATCAAGGTGCGTGCGACACCATTATTTGCCGAAACTTCGACTCGATACGCACCACCAAACGGCAATATGCGCACGACAGTCGCCGGAATACCGTGCGGAATGTTGGCAGGTAACAGCTCCAGTTCATGCGGACGCACATAGGCGATCGCCTTGGTATCCGTGGTTTCCAGACCAGAGACTTGTTCCGTCAGTGTGGCACCAGAAACTTCCAGTTGACCGCTTTGCAGATGGCCGTGGAACAGGTTAACCGTACCCAAGAAACGGTGTACAAATTCAGTCGCCGGTTTTTCGTAAACTTCCTGTGGGGTACCAAATTGCTCGATTTTACCGGCATTCATCAGCACGACCCGATCGGCGACTTCCAAGGCTTCCTCTTGATCGTGAGTTACAAACAAGCTGGTCACGTGCAATTCATCGTGCAAACGACGTAACCAGCGACGTAACTCTTTACGCACTTGCGCATCCAACGCACCGAAGGGTTCATCCAGCAACAACACTTGCGGCTCAACCGCCAATGCACGTGCCAGCGCAACACGTTGACGCTGACCACCAGAAAGCTGGGTTGGATAACGATCGGCAACATGCCCCAGTTGTACCAGTTCCAACAGCTGTTTTACTTTCTGCTGAATGACATTTTCATTCGGACGCACTTTGCGCGGTTTCACCCGCAAACCAAACGCCACGTTTTCAAAAATCGTCATATGGCGGAACAGTGCATAATGCTGGAACACGAAACCGACG
>CAIZDF010000718.1 GCA_903931645.1 uncultured Tolumonas sp. | reverse complement strand
CGACCAATGATCATCGGCTCGCTTTCAACATGGTTGATGTTAGCTGGAATGATCGCACGGCCTTCAGCCACTTCCTGACGCACGAATTCCGGCGTAATACCTTTTTCACCCTCTTGCAGACGACGTTGATTCTCGCGGATCGCGATATATTCCATCTCAGGGGTAATGATGCCTTTACGTGCATAATGCAACTGGCTAACACAATGCCCTGCTTTGGCTTTACGGATCGGCGCTTGAACCGCCATTTTCGGTACCAATGCCAGCTGTTCAGCTTGGGCACGGGTAAAGGCTGAGTTTGGTTCGCTGACTTCTGCCGTATCGTTGCGTTCCAAGATCCAGCTTTGACGCAGCGGAGCTAACCCTTTGGTGACATCCACTTGCTGATCAGGATCGCCATACGCACCCGATGGGTCATATACCAACACTGGCGCATTTTCTTCAAAAATAGGTGCTTGTTTGGTGCCGCCAATTAATGAAGGGCTGAGGTTAATACGACGCATCGGCACGCGGATATCAGGTCGCGAACCTTCAATATATTCACGATCGGAATTAGGAAATGTTTGGGACGCTCATGTAGACAGATACTCTTTCGCTGATTCGCGGCGTTCACGGGAAGTTAGATTTTTCGACATAGCAAGCTCACCTTAAATAGAATTCGGATGGCTTGCCGGAAGTGGCGTTGAGTAGGAGTCTTGCGGCAAAAGATCTTGAGTGATCTGACGAGGAATGGCTTCCTGAGCGCAACTCTTGTTTCCCTTCGCAGGTTCTAGCCTGATCAGGTTCAACGGATCCCGAATTAACGGTCTCAGCCCAAAGGGCACTCCGACAAGTAGCGGTTAGTATGAAACGATGGTGCGAAAATGGCAACAATCAGATAACAATTGCTGATTATTGCCACAAAAAGATTTATACCCAAAGTAATTGGGTATAAATCTTGATAGCTATGAATTAACGCGGAACGATGACACGGTGGTGATAATAAAATCCGTCATCAAATAGCGGGCGTTCGTAACGAACTTCGACTTCTTTCACGATTGGCCACAGCTTGTGTTCGGTCGCATTCACGACTGCAAAACGATATGGCATCTCACCAATTTTGCCTTCGCGAGACGGCGCTGTTGCACCAGAGACGGTAATGCTACGCCCTTTGGCATACAGCACCGGATCAAGTAACTGCGGGAAGACTGCGATAAAGCGGCCCGGTGATTGTTCTGATTGTTGCGGTGTGCCGTTATAGCTTAGCGGTAAATAAACGACTTCTACTTCTGTACCGGTGGCCAGATTACGGGTTTGAGCAATTACCCCACTCCATTTCACCAGCCAGCCTTGCGGATTATTCGGCTGCGCCATTTGGGAGAATTGCTGGCGGATCAATACAGAGTCATCGGCATAATAGCCAGTGTTGTTATTAGCGCAGGCAGTGATAAACAAGAGGAAAAACAGCAACAACCTAGACACCCGTATAGTGGCCCTGGTTCTCCTTCCGAGTTCGGCTCAGCCCGGTCATTGTTTTCTCCTGACGAAGATGCGGCTCCTGCTCGCGTGGAAGTGTTTTTG
>CAIZDF010000717.1 GCA_903931645.1 uncultured Tolumonas sp. | reverse complement strand
CGTTCGCCAATCAGTACGACAACTGCTTTTGCCTGCAGTGCTTCAGCTATGTCATCGCCGATAGCGACACGGGCCTGTTTAGTTAAGACAACTGGCCCAATGGTAATACCCAGCGCTTCAAGACGCGGGCGTAACTCCAGTAAAAATGGCACTGTGTTACGGTGTATTGCGGTGGAGGACAAACCATCACCAACAACGATCACCAACTCGATCGGCTGAGCATGCTGTTTCAGCCATTCCCGCGATTCTGTAGAAAGTTGACGACCCAAATCAGGTCTGCGCAGGTATGTTTCGCGATCAGGGGAGGCACTGTGTGCCTGTAACGTGGTAAAACCTTGTTCATACAACTCAGCGGCAAGCGAATCAGCAGCAAAAGGCAAATGTACGGCATCACGTGCTTGCGCATGGGCGAGCCCAAATTTCAGTAATTCTTTTGTGGGTAGACTATTGCCTGTACGCCCAAGTGCGATACGTGCCGCTGTAAATTGACGCAATTCATCCCACGAGTTTTGATGGATCACATTTTTATTCATGCTGCGCTCCCAAGAGAAGGTAACTGCGTCAGCAGTGGATGCTGTTTGGATGGGTCTAACAAATGGCCTTGCGTGTCGATCAAGCGCATTTTTTCCAGCCAGCTATCGAATTCTGGTGCACGTTTCAAACCGAGTAATTCGCGAATATAGAGCGCATCATGGAACGAAGTGCTTTGATAATTCAGCATGATATCGTCAGCACCCGGCACCCCAATCAGGAAGGTTAAACCTGCGGCGGCTAAGAGCGTCAGCAGTGTGTCCATATCATCCTGATCGGCTTCCGCGTGATTGGTATAACAAACATCACAGCCTAATGGCACCCCCAACAATTTACCGCAGAAATGGTCTTCCAATCCGGCGCGAATGATCTGTTTACCATCGTAAAGATATTCTGGACCGATAAAACCAACCACAGTGTTGGTCAGCAGAGGGTTGAACTTTCTGGCCACGGCATAGGCTCGTGCTTCACACGTTTGTTGGTCGACACCAAAATGAGCATTTGCCGACAGACAACTGCCTTGTCCGGTTTCAAAATACATCACGTTTTTGCCAATCGTGCCACGATTCAGGCTTTGTGCAGCCGCTTCGGCTTCCGCCAAAATTGATAGGTTAACACCAAAGCCAGAATTGGCTTTTTCAGTACCCGCGATAGATTGAAATACCAAATCGACGGGAACACCGCGATTGATCAATTCTATGGTATTAGTGACATGAGTCAGCACACACGATTGAGTGGGGATCTCAAAGCGTTGGATCACGTCATCCAGCATATAGTTGAGTTTAGCTAAACCTGGCAAGCTGTCAGTCGCGGGATTGATGCCAACCACTGCATCACCACTGCCATACAACAAACCATCCAACATAGCGGCTGCAATACCTGATAAAGCATCGGTCGGGTGATTTGGTTGCAGACGCACGCTCAAACGGCCGGGTAAACCGATCGTGTTGCGGAATTTTGTGATGACCCGACATTTTTTAGCGACAAGGATCAGATCTTGATTGCGCATTAATTTACTGACTGCAGCAACCATTTCTGGCGTTAATCCTGATGCTAATCGCGCTAAAGTGAGGCTATCAGCCTGCTCGCTTAACAACCAGTCACGAAAATCACCCACAGTAAGATGACTAATTAAAGAAAATGCCGCTAGATCATGCTCATCGAAAATGAGTCGTGTGATCTCATCTTCTTCATAAGGAATTAAGGCTGTTTGTAAAAATGCTTTCAACGGCAGATCGGCTAGGCAGATCTTGGCTGCCATACGTTCTTCGGCGGTTGCTGCAGCTACGCCTGCCAGATAATCGCCAGAACGTGCTGGGCTGGCTTTTGCCATCAGAATTTTCAGATCAGGAAACTGATAAGTACGTTGGCCAACGGTCGTCCGATACATACTGATTCCTTTTTATGGGCTTTAAAAAAGCCACCGCAAGCGGTGGCAAAGTCTATGCGGTGGAAATCTTATGAATTCTGAGCTTGCAGTAATTCGTTACCTGCCTGCATCGTATCTGTGCTGTGAGTTGCTTTGAAATAGATGAACCCAGCGATAAACAGGCCAGCAAAAATCATTGCCAACAGCGTGTTGTAATAGGTCATGGCTACCAAACATACCACAGCTAACACGAGCGCCAATGCGGGTGCAAAAGGATAGAGTGGTGCAGAGAACGGACGTTCCAGTTTTGGTTCAGTAACACGTAGTTTGAACAGCGCAGCCATAGAAATGATGTACATCACGATAGCGCCAAATACCGACATGGTTACGATATTCGCGGTTAACGGTTGACCACCAATCACGATCAGGTTGTCAGAGAAAATTGCAGCGATACCGATCACGCCACCAGCTAAAATAGCCCAGTGAGGAGTTTGATAACGGCTGTTAATAGCTGCCAATGGTTTAGGCAGGAAACCAGCACGTGCTAAAGCGAAGATTTGACGGGAATATCCCATGATGATGCCGTGGAAAGAGGCAATTAAACCGAACAGACCTAACCAGACCAGCATGTGTAACCAGCCACTGGAGTTACCAACAATCATTTTCATGGCTTGTGGTAATGGATCGTTGATGTTAGCTAATTTGCTCCAGTCACCTGCACCACCGGCAAAGACCATTACACCAATTGCCAGAACGACCAAAGTCAGAATGCCGGCAATAAAGGCAACCGGAATGGTTTTTTTCGGGTCTTTTGCTTCTTCTGCCGCCATTGCTGCGCCTTCAATCGCAAGGAAGAACCAGATCGCAAAAGGAATGGCAGCGAAAATACCTGAAATAGCAGAGCCAGAGAATTCGTTGCTACCAGCCCAACCATTCGCGACAAAGTTAGCGACAGAGAAGCCAGGTGATACCACACCCATGAAGACCAGCAATTCAATAATGGCCAGGATCGTAACGCACAATTCAAAGGTTGCAGCGATGCTGACACCGACCACGTTGAGCGCCATAAAGACCAGATAAGAACCTACGGCGATCATTTTTGGGTCAATAGATGGGAACTGAACATTCAGATAAGCACCAATCGCCATAGCAATAGCTGGAGGCGCAAAGACAAATTCCACCAGAGTGGCAAAACCGGCGATATAACCCCCGACAGGGCCAAACGCTCGATAAGCATAAGCAAACGGGCCGCCAGCATGTGGAATTGATGTGGTTAATTCAGTGAAACTAAAGATGAACGCGGTATACATGGCTGCAATCAATATGGCGGTGACCATGAAGCCCAGCGTACCGGCCTGAGCCCAGCCATAACTCCAACCAAAGT
>CAIZDF010000716.1 GCA_903931645.1 uncultured Tolumonas sp. | reverse complement strand
CCTAATTCGCCTAATAAGGACAAATCTTCTGTTAGTGGATAACGAGGTAATGCAGAAATATTTAAACCTTTAGTTTTAAAACGTTGGCCATTGACACGTCCATTTCCTAACCAGTTGTAGCCTTCCTCAACACCAAAATATTCATTGAAGGTATACCCTCCCAACACATGAACTGCTGGTGTGCTGCTTTTGGTTGCAGTACCGAATCCACCTAGGTCAGAGTAGTTATTCCAACCAAAACCGGTACCCAAGAATGCGCCTTCTGCATCGTTGGCAAATGCAGTCATTGATACTGCAGATGCTACAAAACCGGCAACGATTGTTAATGCCACTGCTTTTTTCATGATTGTCTCCAGATTATGCTCGGAAAGATCCGATAAGGTTCGACATATTCATTATCTCTCAGACGTTCAATTATGCAAGATTCAACTGCGATAGACGCAAAAATGTTACACAGAGCACATTTTTAACTACCGCTTGTGTCGTCCTTGATAGTATAGATGTTTACGTGAGGTTATTTAGCGATTAATATGTGCCGCTTTTATACATTCTAAAAATACAGACTATAATAAAACTATAATAATGTGGAGCCGGATAAAGCTGTTGAACACCAAAGGTAGAGTAATTATTGGTAACAGCGAAATATTCGCAAACGCGTGAGGAAACATATGAGTCTCGCTCCTGTGTCTGTTGGTCAAAAAATCCGTCATATTCGTGAAACAATGGGGCTTAGCCGTCCGAAATTTGCGGAACTGCTTGGCGTACCACCAACTACACTGAAAAACTATGAACTAGGTTATCGTGAGGTTGGTGGTGCATTTCTGGTGGCTTTGGCGCATCAGGAACAACTGCATAAATTCACTTTATGGCTATTGTCAGACAAAATTGCCCCTGAAATCGGCCAGATCAGTCCTGCTGAATATGTAGTTCAAAAATAAGCCGATTTGGATTGAAAAAGAGCCAGTTATTAACTGGCTCTTTTTGTTTGGTGATTACATTACCATTTTTTCTTTGGTTGGAATAAGACGTCGAGATCGTCTTGTTTTTCCTGTATTTCTTCGCGTTATTTTTGTGATTCTCTTTATAATTGGTCGTTAATATCTCGAAGGGTTGACTTCATTTCCTCTTCACTGGCAATCAGATAAGCATCTTTATCGTGAATGACACCTAGAGCGCTAATTCCTTTCGTTAATAATTGTTTTGCTGTACCAATTTGACGCTGAACTCGGGCATCCATGGCTTTTTGCAGCAAATTAGCAATATTGATTTTCAGCAACATTAATTCCAAGCGACGATCTTCAACTGAAAATGATTGTGGATCAATTTTGCCTTTATTGTGTTCCATACGGACTATCGCCCGTAATTTCTTAGTAGTCTGAAGCATTTGGATTGCTTGTCTATCGGAGTCAGGTGAACGGAAGTGACTATCTTCTCCCTTATAGTGTTCGTTTACATACTTGATCTGATTTCTTACATCTTCAATTCGTTGGTTAATTGATGACACTTTTGGTGTGACATTTTGGATGGTTCGCAGCGCATCTAATAATCGGTTTTGTAATAACATAAACAAGGTTTTACTGTAAGACAGTCTATTTACATTGAGTAAAATGTCTTCAGCTTCTTCGATGATCACCTTTTGTCTGGCAACGATAGCCCGACGATCGATTTCCTGTTGCTGCTTATGCTGCTGGAATATGTTGTAAGCAATCGTAAGAAATAACAATGCGCCGATTGCGAGTAAAACCAGAGTTAAAACCATGCTGGCTCCGTCAGATTTTGTGAATGCTCAAGTTTGTCATCATACATTTCATTCTACTGTCAAATTTAATCGTCGGCATGGTTGATATAGCAATAACATCTCTTTTGTGCAGAAAAATGATCTGAATTGAGATGTATTGCATTTTTATCGCAGTCTGTAGACGAAGTGATGATGTTTTTTGCTACTATCTCATAGAAATCAATAGCATTGGAATATTATGAAACTCCAGCAGCTACGATATATCGTTGAGGTTGCTAATCATAGCCTGAATGTGTCTGCAACCGCAGAAAGTTTATATACCTCGCAACCTGGTATCAGCAAGCAAGTTCGCATGCTGGAAGACGAACTGGGTATTCAGATCTTTGAACGCAGCGGCAAACATTTGACACAAATTACTACTGCTGGGCATGAGGTCATAAAGATCGCGCAGGAAATTTTGGCGAAAGTAGAGTCTATTCGTTCTGTCGCAGGCCAGTACACTAATCCAGATCAGGGTACCCTGCATATTTCAACAACACATACTCAGGCGCGTTATGCATTACCTGCGGTCATCAAAGGTTTTATTACGCGTTATCCCATGGTTTCGTTGCATATGCATCAAGGATCACCATCGCAAATCAGTGAGTCGGTTGCTAAAGGAACCTCTGACTTTGCGATTGCCACAGAAGCATTACATTTGTATGAAGACTTGATCACTTTGCCGTGTTATCACTGGAATCGCAGTGTAATTGTTCCAAAAGATCATCCGCTCGCAACTTGTTCTATGCTCACTGTCGAAGAACTGGCTAAATATCCTTTAGTTACTTACACATTTGGTTTTACCGGTCGTTCAGAGCTGGACGCTGCGTTTAGCCGCGCAGGGTTAATTCCTCGTATTGTGTTTACGGCAACAGATGCTGATGTGATAAAAACTTATGTCCGATTAGGTTTAGGTGTTGGCGTGGTTGCAACTATGGCTGTTGATCCAGAAGTCGATAAAGATTTGGTACTACTGGATGGTAGTCATTTGTTTCAGTCTAGCACTACTAAGATTTGTTTTCGAAAAGGCATCTTTCTTCGTAGTTATATGTATGATTTTATTGAACGGTTTGCACCGCATTTGACTAGGGATTTGGTGGATAAAGCGCTTGCGATGAAAGCACCCTATGAGGTCGAGGCGTTATTTGCCAATATAGAATTACCGACGTATTAATTGATAAACAAAAAGCCGCATTATGCGGCTTTTTAAAACGAGTTAGCTTTATAAAGCTTTACGTAAAATTTCTTCACAAATATCGAGTGTCACAGTGCCGCGTTCACCTATGCCGGTCATACCGTGTTTCAATAGTGTTGCTGCAATATCAGGAATTTGTTCTTCCTTGATATTATAAGCAGACAGATGAGTGGCAAAACCGAGTGATTCAAAAAAAGCGATTGTTTTATCAATGGCTTGTTGAATGACTAAGTCTTCATTCTTACCTTGAATGCCCCAAACCCGTTTAGCATATTGTACTAATTTGGCTTTTTTCTCTTCTTTTCGAACTGCCATCGTTCCAGGAAGAACAATCGCTAATGTTTCTGCATGAGCAAGACCAAATAATGCGGTTAACTCATGCCCAATAGCGTGCGAACTCCAGTCTTGTGGAACCCCAGATCCT
>CAIZDF010000715.1 GCA_903931645.1 uncultured Tolumonas sp. | reverse complement strand
GGTCGTTACCGTGAATCGGATGCCTTTATGGCCGGACATACAACCAGTGTTGTGGCATCACCATTTGGTGGGTTAGGGCTCAGTATCTGTTACGACGTGCGTTTTCCAGCGCTGTATCAGTTGTTACGCCAGCAGGGTGCTGATGTGCTGTTGGTGCCAGCTGCGTTTACTAAAGTGACTGGACAAGCGCATTGGCTGCCATTGTTACAAGCACGGGCAATTGAAAATCAATGTTATGTCGTGGCGGCAAACCAATGTGGTAGCCACGATGGCAACCGTGAAACATGGGGTCACTCGGTGATCATCGATCCTTGGGGTGAAATTCTGGCCCAGCAAGGACATCAACCCGGCCTGATCGCAGCATCGCTGGATCCGCAGAAAATCGAACATATCCGCAAAACAATGCCGGTGCAGCTGCATGCCAGACTGACGCCGGTCTGGAGAGAATAATTCAATGTTGTTACCGCAAGTCAGTGAACGATTGTTAGCAGCGAATGGTCTGGATCAGGATATTCTGGCGCAACAACTACGCCAGTTGATGAGCCATCAGATTGATTTCGGTGATTTCTATTTCCAGAGTGGTGTCCATGAATCGTGGATGCTGGAAGACGGTATTGTTAAAGATGGCAGCTATAACATCGAACAAGGTGTTGGTGTCCGAGCCATCAGCGGCGAGAAAACTGGATTTGCCTATTCTGATGAACTGAGCCTCAATGCCTTACAACAAGCCGTCATCGCTGCTCGTGGTGTAGCTAACAGCGGTGGTGAAGCTAAGGTTAAGATCTGGCAACCGGCACAACCCGTTGCGCGTTATCTGGCGCTAGATCCGTTACCGGGTTTACCTCAGCAGCACAAAATTACGCTCTTGGAAGAGTTGGATACCTTTGCCCGCTCGCTGGACTCGGCAGTCACGCAGGTGATGGCATCGTTGTCTGGCGTGTATGAAGAGATCCTGATCGCGGCGACCGATGGTACGCTGGTGGCCGATATTCGCCCGTTGGTGCGCCTCAGCATTACCGTGCTGGCAGAGCGTAATGGTCGTCGTGAACGCGGTAGTTGTGGCGGTGGTGGCCGCTGTGGTTACGATTATTTCTTTGAAGTGGAACACGGGGAAAGCCGTGCCCATGGGTATGCGCGTGAAGCGGTCCGTCAGGCCTTAGTCAATCTGGAAGCCATCGATGCACCTGCAGGCATGATGCCCGTGGTGCTGGGCTCCGGCTGGCCGGGTGTGTTGCTGCATGAAGCGGTGGGGCATGGCCTGGAAGGCGATTTCAACCGTAAAGGCTCATCGGCGTTCAGCGGTAAGATCGGTCAACAAGTGGCGTCGAAGCATTGCACGATTGTCGATGATGGTACGTTAGCAGGGCGCCGTGGTTCATTGAGCGTCGATGATGAAGGTACGCCAACGCAATACAACGTATTGATTGAAAACGGCATACTGAAAGGTTACATGCAAGATAAGCTGAATGCCCGCTTGATGGGGGTTGCGCCAACCGGTAATGGCCGTCGGGAATCTTACGCCGCATTACCGATGCCGCGTATGACCAATACCTACATGCGGGCCGGTGAACATGATC
>CAIZDF010000714.1 GCA_903931645.1 uncultured Tolumonas sp. | reverse complement strand
GGACTCCATGTCCCCGTTTTTTATTGCTGTTTGGAATTGATTATTTTTTCTGATCGTCAACCCACATGGCAGTACTTGCACAAATAGCCATCGGCATCAGGAATAAGTTCAGCAATGGAATCGAGCCTAACAACATGATCAGGCCACCGAAAGAGAGGTGTCGCCAGCGGTTTCTGGCCAGCTGGTTTCGCATATCAGGAAAAGTGATTTTATGGTTGTCGTAAGGATAATCACAATATTGAATTGCCATCATCCAGGCGGAAAATAATAGCCATATCCAGGGCGCTAAAAATTGTCCGGCAACCGGAACGAAAAACAAAATAGCGCAGAGTAAAGTTCGCGGTAACCAGTATTTGAGCTTCTGCCATTCGCGTTGAAAGGCATGGTGAATTTCTTGCCAAAGTGGTCGATCATCAACCCGATGAGTATCGGAGGCGAGATATTGTTCCACCCGGGCGGCCAGCATGCCGTTAAACGGTGCAGCTATCCAATTCGTCACCATGCCAAATAAAAAACTGAACGCAAATAAAATAGCGATCACTGCTAATGGCCAAAGTAAAAAGGTTAACCACTCCAACCAGCTTGGTAACCATGCAGTCAGTGCATGCATTGCAATATCAAACCGATGAAATAGTAAATAAAAGCCGGTAGAGAACAGCAATATATTGATTAACAAAGGGATCCAGACATAACGTCGAATTCCGGGTTGCGTCATCAGATGTAATCCCCGAAGCAGGTAACCAAAAGCACTAAGCGGTTGAATGTATACCATTATTATTTTTCCAGTGACGATACTGATTGCGACTATTACAGATAGACTGTTATTTTGGTAGGGTCGGCGAGGGGAGATTTTATTTAAATACGCTATTTTCTGTGAATAAGCGTTGTCAGCCTGCCCGGCAAAACGGATAATGTGAATCAGGAACAATCACTTATCGTTTATTTGTGCGAAGGTATGATTGGATTAATCAGAGAAAGCAGCTCAATCTGTCTTGAATAGTGTTTTTGTCAGGGGCGATTGACATGGTTTCTTACCAATGTGTTGAGCAAATGGCGGCGAGCGGGAAATTGCAATCGCGCATGTTTCACATCGGTAAAGGGAAGATTGATAACCAATTAAATAGAATAGAGCAACGACGATGCAGGATTTGCGAATAGTACTGGTTATAGTTGGAGCACTGGCGATTGCGGCGCTGGTCATCCATGGCTTATGGACAAATCAACGAAATAAACGGGCACAATTAAAAAATTCACCACCAAAGCCTGTTCCAAGTAAACGCGGCCCCGAAAGTCGGGATGTAGATGGTTTTGATGCCGATGGTATTGGTCAGGTGCGGGTTGTCGCACCACGAAATAGTGCGCTTGGGCGTGATGCTGAACCGGTTATCTCTTCTGTTCCGCAGTTTTCTGCCGGTGATGAAGATGAAGCTAAAGTATCACCTGTACAAGAAGAAACCCGGATTGAACCACAGGTTGAGCCGCGTAAAGGGATCTGGAAAGATGTCTACGTGATCAATATTGCTGCACGAGACGGTTCTTATATTTATGGCCGTGATTTAAAACACGCATTGCGTATTCTCGGTTTCCGTTTCGGTGAGATGGATATCTACCACCGTCATCTGGAAATGGATGGTCAGGGTGATGTGTTATTTAGTCTGATCAATATGATCAAACCAGGCACATTTGATCCAAGTAAAATGGATCGACTAATGACGCCAGGTGTCTCACTGTTTATGCAGTTGCCGGCTACCGGTCGTGGTTTGGCACACTTTGATTTAATGCTGAAAGCGGCCGATAAATTAGCCAGTGAAGTTGACGGTCTATTATTTGATGCAGCGCGTCAGCCATTGGGTGAATATTATTTGACGCAATGTCGCGATGAGCTGAAAGCTTACGATCATCAGTAAGTGCTACAATTGATTAATCTTAAGTGCGGCTTCGGCCGCATTTTTTGTCTGTGGGTCTGAACGAATATCATGAACGAAATCCAGTCACGTATGCATGCGCTGCAACAATTACTTGAGCGTTATAACACCGAATATTATTTGCATGATGCGCCTTCTGTGCCCGATGCGGAATATGATCGTTTGATGCGCGAACTGCGGGAGCTTGAACTGGCGAATCCGCAATGGCTGGATGCTAATTCGCCTACACAGCGCGTAGGTGGTGCTGCATTAACGACATTTGGATCGGTGCAGCATGAACAACCAATGTTATCACTGGATAATGTTTTTAATGCGGAAGACTTGGCCGCATTTGGCCGCCGAGTACAAGAACGATTATTTCGTAATGACGCGATCACGTTTTGTTGTGAACCTAAGCTGGATGGTCTGGCGGTCAGTATTTTGTATGAGCAGGGCGAATTAGTGCGCGCTGCGACCCGCGGTGATGGTGTCACGGGTGAAGATATTACACAAAACGTGCGTACCATTCGGGTGATCCCATTACGTTTGAGTGGTGAACATATTCCAGCCCGACTGGAAGTGCGTGGTGAAGTGTTCATGCCGAAAGCCGGTTTTGAGCGTTGGAATGAATTGGCACTGGAACGAGGTGACAAGGTCTTTGCTAATCCGCGTAATGCAGCGGCGGGTAGTTTGCGTCAGCTTGATCCCGCTATTACTGCGCAGCGTCCTTTGGCTTTTTATGCGTATGGCATTGGTGTTGTTGATGAGTTAACTGAATTACCAGCTTCGCATTATGAGCGCATGCAATATCTGAAGCAGTTCGGTTTACCGGTTTGTGATGAGATCCGTCAGGTAACCGGTGTAGAAGGTTGTCAGGCATACCACGATGCTATTTTAGCGAAACGCGATGCATTGCCATTTGAAATCGATGGTGTGGTGTTTAAAGTTGATGCGATTGCGCAACAGCAGACGCTGGGATTTGTCTCGCGTGCACCGCGTTGGGCAGTGGCGCATAAATTTCCGGCCCAAGAAGAGCTAACGCGGCTAAACGATGTCGAGTTTCAGGTTGGGCGTACCGGTGCGATCACGCCCGTTGCGCGTTTAGAACCAGTGCAGGTCGGTGGGGTTACCGTATCTAATGCAACATTACACAATGCCGATGAAATTGAACGCCTCGCAGTAAAAATTGGTGATTGGGTTATCGTGCGCAGAGCTGGGGATGTCATTCCACAGATTGTGGGTGTGGTACTGGAGCGTCGCAACGAAGCGGAATGTCGAGACATTCATTTCCCTGCACAATGTCCGGTGTGTAATTCACAAGTTGAACGTCTGCCCGGAGAAGCCGTGGCACGTTGTTCCGGTGGTTTATATTGTGCCGCGCAACGTAAAGAAGCGCTGAAACATTTTGTCTCGCGTCGAGCCATGGATGTAGATGGACTAGGCGATAAGCTGATTGAACAATTAGTGGATCATGAGCTGGTACATAATCCGGCCGATCTCTTTGCGCTGACGAAAACGCAACTGCTGGGGTTAGAGCGTATGGGCGAAAAATCGGCCGACAAGCTCTTGCTTGCATTACAAACCGCACGTCAGACGACCTTCGCGCGTTTTCTGTTTGCGTTAGGGATTCGTGAAATTGGTGAAACAACCGCACAAACATTAGCCCAGCATTTTTCCGATCTGCCTGCGCTACAAGAGGCAACGATTGAGTCGTTACTAAAGGTGTCGGATGTGGGTGGAGTGATGGCAAAACATCTCTATTACTTTTTCCGTCAGGAACATAATTTAGAAGTGATCCAACGGTTAGTGGCTCCGATCAGTGATGGTGGTGCGGGAATTAACTGGCAACATGGAAAAAGGCGGACTGCAGGACGGGACAGGTCTGGAAGTGATGATTTACG
>CAIZDF010000713.1 GCA_903931645.1 uncultured Tolumonas sp. | reverse complement strand
TCGACGTTGACTGGCGAGATACCAAGCATCGCCGATCTCTATGCCGCGATTGTGGTGGGGGCTGCCGAGCGAGTACGGCCGAAGATGATGACGGTAGTGACCATCATGTGTGGCTTATTACCGATCATGTGGGGCACTGGCACGGGGTCGGAGGTGATGCGGCGCATCGCGGCACCGATGGTGGGTGGCATGGTGTCATCGACCGTGTTGACACTGCTGGTGATCCCGGCGATTTATGCGTTGGTGAAACAGTGGCAGCATAAACTGCATTAATGCACTCAAAGAAAGAGCCTCTGCGGAGGCTCTTAGGTTCTTGATGACTTAATTGGCATGATACGGAATGGCGGATTCTCTTAACACTAACTCGCCATGAAATAGCGGAATAGCAAAGGTATTTTCACCATTAATCAGCTTGATGGACTGCTCGATAGCCGTTTTAGTCATTTCGATAACCGGAATGTTAACGGTTGATAGCGATGGTGTCATGAAGGCGGTCATCTGTTCGTTATCGAAACCAAAAACCGATACATCATCAGGAATTTTTAAACCCGCTTCGCTCAGTGCGCGGTAAGCCCCTTCCGCCATATTATCGGTACAGCTGAACAGTGCACTGAACTGATTACCACCGCGCAGTAACTCCTGACAAGCGGTATAACCACTTGGAATCAGGTTCTCGCCGTGTGCGACCAGATTCGGGTTATATTCAATACCGTAATCGGCCAGTGCGTCGCGGTAACCCTGCAAACGGGCTTTTGCCGTCGGGGTCCGCATTCGGGCCGTGATACAGGCGATATTGCGATGTCCTAATTTCAGCAAATGGGTGACCGCGGCATGAGCTGCTTCCTGCTGGGCGAAGACAATACAACGATCGGGCGCTTTCGGCAGTTGGCGATTCATGACAATTAACGGCACTGGGGATTCATCGATCAACTGCATCAATGTTTCCTCTGGCAGGAAGCGGCTATATAACACAATGGCGTCACAGCAACGATCGATCAACATGTTAACGGCTGCAATTTCGCGTTCCGGATTATCGTGTCCATCGGTCACGATCAGATGTTTACCGGCTTCTTCCACACTCTGTGCGGCTTGTTTTAGTAAATCGCCGAAGAAGTTACCGTTAAAATCAGACAGGATCAGACCAATGGTATTCGAACGCTGGGTAGCCAGCGCTTGTGCCAACCCATTCGGTCGATAGTTTAATTCCTGAATGGCTTTATAGACCTGTTCTCGGGTGCTTTCTTTCACCTGTCCGGTGTTATTCAGCACTCGCGATACCGTGGCTTTCGATACCCCAGCTAAACGGCATACATCGGTTATTGTTGCCATATGTTCCATCCCTTAAAACTACATCGGGCGAGCAGGTTGTTGCTCAAACCTCGAATTATCAGTGTTGAGGCTGGCTATCGCAAGGGATGTTGCTATCTGTCGCTATGACTGTCACAGAAGCCGTTAACGATAGCGAATTTTCATTCCCAAAATAATGGATGCTAATGCCAGCGTAATGCCGTTTGCGGCAACGATAGATGCTTGCCCATTAATAAAACCATAAATACACCACAACAGCACACCAACGGTGAATGCCACATACATTACCAGCGAAATACTGGAAACATCGCGGGTTTTCAATATTTTGATAACTTGTGGAATAAAGGAGCCGGTAGTAAGACAGCCTGCAATCAGACCCAATAATTCAGTTGATGAAGCATCCATGAGTACAACATTCCTGACAACAAAAAAATTAATCCCCTCAGTAACGAGGGGATGTGAAGATTAAAGTTTTTCACCGTTACTGCGGATCACGTCTTGATACCAGCCGAAACTCAGTTTTTTCTTACGTGCCAGACCATTAGCCTGATCGATGTAAACAAAACCGTATTGTTTTTGGTAACCATTGAGCCATGACAGCAGGTCGATGAATGACCACGGATAATAACCGCGAACATCGGCACCTAGCTTGATTGCTTCGCCAGTTGCTTGAATGTGCTCACGTAAATAATCAATACGAGGCTGATCCAGCACTTCTCCATTGACGATTGGATCTTTCGCACCCAAGCCGTTTTCAGTGATATAGATAGGCACATTACCGTAACGTTTGTTGATGCGCATAATGGCATCGGTCAAACCTTCTGGATAGATTTCCCAGTCCCAGTCGGTGTAACGGCCATTCGGGTTACGCACCAGTTTGAATAAGCCTTTCCAACCCAGCTCTTTACCAGAGCCTTTCTGACCTGAGGTATTCATCTCGAAACCATCAACGTCATAATTGGCCGCAACCATTTCCCGTTTGTAGTAGTTAACCCCGATGAAATCACAGATGTTGTTTTTCAGCAGTTCGGCGTCGCCAGGAGCAAACACCGGCACGCCTAACGCGGTTTGTGCCATTGCCAGCAATTCTGCCGGGTATTCACCTTTTAATACCGGATCATAGAACCAGTGCGTGAAGCAGGCTTCGGCCAGCTCACAAGCTTTCACATCTTCCGCACTGTTAGTGATCGGGTCATTTGGTTGTAACACGTTCACAAAACCAATCTGACCTTGCACGCCCATTTTGCGGAAGGTTTCCACTGCACGGGCATGGGCGATAAACACATGGTGACACGCCTGAATCGCCCGTTTTGGATCTTTCACTCCCGGCGGATGCATCCCCGTCAGATAGCCCAAACCGGTGAAGACGATGGTTTCGTTAAACGTGGCCCACAGTTTCACGCGGTCACCGTAACGTTCGTACAGCAGGCGGGCATAACCTTCAAACGCATCAATGATTGCGCGTGATTCCCAACCACCAATCTCATCTTGCAGTGCTTGCGGTAGATCCCAGTGATACATGGTCAGCATCGGTTCGATGCCGTATTTCAATAATTCGTCGATCAGGTCGCTGTAGAATTTCACCCCGGCTTCATTGACTTCACCACGGCCTTTTGGAAACAGGCGCGGCCACGACACTGAGAAGCGATAGCTCTTCATGCCGAGTTCAGCCATCAGGGCCACATCTTCTTTAAAGCGGTGGTAATGGTCGGCGGCGACGTCACCGTTGGTGCCCATGTAAGTGGTGCCAGGTAAGTGGGAATAGACATCCCAGTTCGACAGCCCTTTGCCATCGGCATCATGAGCGCCTTCTACCTGATAGGATGCGGTTGCGGCGCCCCACAGGAAGTCTTTTGGAAATAAGCTCATGCTGTTGCTCCATTCGCTAATAATTTATGCATTTCAATTAACTCTTCGATCATCTCCCGCGCCAGCATCGAGGTCATGATGTGGTCTTGTGCATGCACCATGATCAAGTTAACCGGAATTTTACCGCAGCCTTCATCGAGCCCAATCAGCATGGTTTGTACATCATGGGCTCGTTTTGACGCTTGAGACGCTTGTGTCAGTAACACATCAACCTGTGCCCAGTTGTGCTGTTTGGCAGCTCGCAGGGCCTGCATGGCGAAGCTGCGCGCTTCGCCTGCATTGATGATGAGTTCCATGACGGTGGATTCCAGATTGAATTCAGCTTCACTCATTGCCAAATTTCCTATTCTTATGTGTTGTTAATTACGCAGCATCAGCTTGTGCATTCATTTCTGCTTCATTTTCAGCTTCTTGTGCCAGCAGTTGTTTTTCATAGATTTTGAAGAATGGCAGGTAGATCACTAAGTCCAGCGCAATCAAACCGATCACCATGAATGCGTTACTGAACTGCCAGCCCGCACTCCATGCTGCACCGATAGGAGCAGGTGCTGTCCACGGTACCAGCGAAATGATGCGACCGATCATGCCTGAGCTGGCAGCAACATAAGCGATAGTGGCATTCACCATTGGCGCGACAATGAATGGGAAGAACAAGATTGGATTCATCACGATTGGGCTACCAAAAATAACCGGTTCGTTGATGTTAAACATCGCAGGCACGATACCCAGTTTACCGATTGAACGCAGGTGAGCTGACTTACTGCGCATATACAGTATGACCAGACCCATCGTGGCACCAGAGCCGCCCAAGGTAATGAAGAATGACCAGAACGCTTCGATAAAGATGTGTGGCAGTGGTTGACCAGCCGCCAGCGCTGCT
>CAIZDF010000712.1 GCA_903931645.1 uncultured Tolumonas sp. | reverse complement strand
GTAATGCTTTTTGTAGTGCGGCATCAACCCAGACCGGTAGATCTTTGCGGAAGTATTTCCCCGGCGTATAGGTCAATTCGGCATAACTGTTTAATTTGCCCGCGCGCGGCGAACGTTCTTTATAAGGCAGCTTGCCGACCAGCATCTCATAGACAATGACGCCTAACGAAAACAGGTCAGAGCGCATGGTGCCAGATAATCCCATCAGATATTCCGGTGCAATGTAATTCATACTCCCCTGCGGGATCGATTTATCCAGCGGTGAATTCATCTCCTGACTGCCGGCGATCAGCACGGTGCCAAAATCGAGGATTTTGACCTTGCCCTCGGTGGTGAGCATGATATTTTCCGGTTTTAGATCCTGATGCACCATGTCGTTTCGCTGAAAGGCGCGTAATCCGGCGATGATCTGTTTGGTTATCTCTCTGACAGCGGTTAAATCAGGCTCCGGATGTTCATTGATCCAGGTTCGTAAATCACAGCCAACAATGTATTCGCCCAGATAATACATAAACTGTTTCGGCCGCAACGGCTTATAGGTTTTCATCACGTTCGGATGATCAATCGTCAACCCGACCCACTCTTCACGGATAAACCCATCCAGATACAGCAAATCCTCGGTGAAATATTCTGACGGCGCTTTGAGCACAAACAGCGTACCGGTTTCACTGTCTTTGACTTTATACATGTGGCTGCGCGTGCCGCTGAAGATAATATCCAGCACCTCATAACCATCGATTTTATTTCCGACCTGTAACACGGGCGGAATAGGCAATTGGGTTAGCCGCTGCTGCGTTTCATCCAAAGTTTCGTTGGGCAGTGAATCGACGGCGAGAATAAGTGCCGTGAGGTTATCGTCACTGGCTTTGTATAACGCCAGATCCACCAGTGCCTTGGCTTGGGCATCCAGATCATGCTCACGAGCAAGAATATCGCACATCATTTCTGACGTCAGAACACTATGCACGCCATCGGAGGTGAGAATAATGCGATCACCTTCGCTGAGTAAGCGTTTTAAGTAATCAACTTCAAGGTGCGAATCTGCCCCTAATGCACGCGTCAGGTGTGTGCGTTTACCGCTCATGGCGACATGATCAGTGGTTAGTTTTTCGAGTTGTTGATTACTGTAGAGATAAATTCGGGTGTCACCGACATGAAAAGCGTGCAACGTGGACGATTTAATCACAGCGGCGGTGAACGTCGTCAGCATGCTGTCTTTGACGCCATGATTTTGCTGATTTTTCTGATACAACCAGCGATTCAGGCTGGTAATGACTTTGGAAGCGCTGGTGCTGACACTCCAGTTCGGCGAGGTGCTCAGATAATCATTAATGAAGCTGGTAACAGCGGTCTGGCTGGCAATATGCGAGTCTTCACAACTGCTGACGCCATCAGCAATGACGGCGACGACCCCTTTATAATCCAGTTCGTGATGGTCAGGGATCTTAACGGCAAACGCATCCTGATTGATGGCTTTTTGCCCCGCGATTGAATATCCACCAACCCGAACCTGAAGGGATTTTGCCATGCTGCTTCACCCGTAATGTTTCATCTATATTTCAAAAAAAGAGAAACGGCTATTCTCCAGAATAGCCGTTTTTAACCCGATAATAACTTAACTCACTTTGATGAGTTCTACCGTGCCGTCATCGTTTATTTCTGCCATATGGCCGCGAGGTTCGTTCATAAACCCTATAGCAATGATCCCCAAAATCGCGGTCGCTGCTATCACCAGAAAGAATGTCGAATAATCCACGAATGAAAGCACTGTCAGGAAGAAAACACCGCCGGTATTACCATACGCCCCGGTCATACCGGCAATTTGTCCCGTTAAGCGACGTTTAATGAGTGGCACCACCGCAAATACCGCACCACAGCCGGCCTGCACACAAAATGAACAAGTGATAACGACCAGTACCGCGAGCAATAACGGCCATGCACTCGTGATCATCGACATGGCGCAATAGCCTGTCGCCAGACCTGCAATAACAAACATTAAGGTTTTCTTACGGCCAAAATGGTCGCTCAACCAGCCGCCACAAGGGCGTGCGACCAGATTCATACAGGCAAATAGTGAACCAACCAGACCGGCATACACCATATCCAGCTTAAACACTTC
>CAIZDF010000711.1 GCA_903931645.1 uncultured Tolumonas sp. | reverse complement strand
GGTTAATATGTTGTCACGTAGCGAGAGGATACATTCACCCGAGTCATGGCGTAGGGTGATGTCGGCTAATCTTGATTCTGTTTTTTATGTAACTAGCCATGTCGTGGATCGTATGCTGACTAAGCGCAGTAAAGGTGTTGTTATTTCTATCAGCTCTATTTCTGCTAATGGCAATCCAGGGCAGTCTGCATATTCTGCCGCTAAGGCGGGTGTTAATGCTCTGACACGCACTTGGGCGAAAGAATTAGGTGGTATGGGTTTGCGTTTTGCTGCCATTGCTCCTGGTTTTATTGATACACCCTCTACACGGGCAGCACTTAGTGAAACAACCATTGCAAAATTAAAACAACAAATCCCTCTGCGTCGCTTAGGTGATTTGGAGAGCATTTATCTTACAACCCGCCATATTATTGAAAATGATTATTTAACAGGGACTGTGCTAGAGATAGATGGCGGTTTGGTGATTTAATCCACGTATATTTATCATGACTTTTGTCTCAAATCTTGGCATTGCTTTTCAGGACGTTGTTCGTCGGCATAAAGATAGGTCTGCATTGAGCTATCCAGCTACTGGAGAACAAACGACTTATGGTGAATTGAATGAGCTTGTAGATTGTATTGCTGGCGTATTATGGTCTCATGGTCTTCGTCATGGGCATGTGGCCGCGTTATTTCATGATAAATCTCCGGCAGCTTTTGCAGCCATGCTTGCTTGTCTTCGACTCGGAATTATCTATACTAATCTTGATCCAGAAAGTCCTTGGGAACGGTTAGGTAAAATTCTTAATACCTGCCAACCGCAGGTTATTATTAATGGGTTTCAGAAACTACCTTTCGATACCGAATTGAAAGAGCACGGCTTTGATAATATTCTGCAACTTTGTGAACTGCCGGCATTAATAGACACTAGTCTAATGAGCGATTGTAATGCGCCGTGTAGTAGTTCACCGGCATATATCATGTTTACATCAGGATCTACGGGTATACCTAAAGGTGCTGTTATGTCTCATGCAAACCTGTTATGGTTTATTGCTTGGGCGCAAGATCGTTTTGTAATTACTCCAGATGATGTATTGACTAACGTTAATCCAATTTATTTTGATAACTCTGTTTTTGATTTTTATTCCGCTATCTTTTCTGGTGCTACGCTTGTTCCTTTTACTTCATCACAAGTTAGGGATACACGTCTTCTTGTACGTCTGATTAATCAGGCGGCTTGTAGTATCTGGTTTTCTGTGCCATCACTGCTGGTTTATTTGCTGACAACGCACGCCCTATCAAGTTCTGATTTCCCTAATATTCGAAAAATAATTTTTGGTGGAGAGGGATTTCCAAAAACTAAATTAAATCAGCTTTACAGTATGTTTGGTATGAGAGCCGATTTAGAAAATGTGTATGGTCCTACTGAGTGCACTTGTATCTGTTCCGCTCATACTATCAGTGATGATGATTTTCAAGATATGCAAAATCTCACCACACTTGGGTTTTTAGCACAAAACTTTGAGTTTGAAATTATCTCTTCAGACACTGAAGATCCTAATTTTGGTGAACTATTTTTGCGCGGTTCGCAAGTAGGTCTTGGTTATTACAATGACAATGAACGTACAGCGAAAGTTTTTATTCAAAATCCT
>CAIZDF010000710.1 GCA_903931645.1 uncultured Tolumonas sp. | reverse complement strand
GGTAACAGGTAGTTGATGACGACACACAGTAATGTCACAAGCGCAGACAGCATGATTGCTGGTACCGGCACACCACGTTTGTCGACTTTACCCAGAATACGCGGTGCATTGCCCTGCTGTGCCAGACCATGCAACATGCGGCTGTTGCAATACACGCCACTGTTGTAAACCGACAATGCGGCAGTCAGTACCACAATATTCAGAATGTTCGCGGTGCCACTTTCGCCCAATGCCGAGAAAATCATCACAAATGGGCTGCCGCCTGCCGCCAGTTGACTCCAAGGGAACAGTGACAACAACACAGCCAAGGCGCCGATGTAGAAAATCAGAATACGGTAAATAACCTGATTAACGGCCTGCGGAATGCTTTTACGTGGGTTATCTGCTTCCGCTGCGGTAATACCCACCAGCTCGAGACCACCAAACGAGAACATAATGATCGCCAACGACATGATCACACCATGCCAGCCATTCGGCATAAACCCGCCCAGCGCCCACAAGTTACTGACTTTCGCCTGTTCGCCACCATGACCACTCAGCAGTAACCAGCCACCAAATAAAATCATCCCAACAATGGCGACTACCTTGATGATGGCAAACCAGAATTCCATTTCACCGAAGAATTTCACATTGGTCAGGTTAATGGCGTTGATGACGACAAAAAAGACCAGTGCAGAGACCCAGGTTGGCAACTCGGGCCACCAGTACTGCACATAAATGCCGACGGCTGACAACTCGGCCATGCCCACCAGCACATATAAAACCCAGTAGTTCCAACCAGACAGGAAGCCTGGAAAATCGCCCCAGTATTTATACGCAAAATGACTAAATGAACCCGATACCGGCTCTTCAGCAACCATTTCACCCAACTGATGCATGATCAAAAAGGCAATCAAACCACCCAGCGCATAACCTAGCAATACCGCAGGGCCTGCTATCTTGATCGTCTGAGCAATACCTAAAAATAACCCTGTGCCAATCGCACCACCTAACGCGATCAACTGAATATGCCGGTTTTTCAACCCGCGTTTCAGTTCACCCTCAGTTTGAACTTCCATGAAAACCTCTGTCACGAATAGAGACTGACTGTTGAGTCAGCGAATTGAACTACTGTTCCTGCCATTAAAAAAACCGGCGATAGAATAACCTGATCGAATAAGGCAAGACAGTATGAGATGAGCAAAAATTGCTTTTAATCAGACTTAAACAAGAGTTTTACGGAGGAATATCGGAATGATCAGCTGATAAACTTACGAACCGGATAATTTTAGCTCGTCAGCTGGTGCCGGTCGGCCAAACAAATAACCTTGATAGGTATAACAACCATGCCCCGCCAGACAATCGCGCTGTTCTTGTGTTTCCACCCCTTCGGCAATAACCGCCAACCCCATGCTTTCCGCTAATGCCACAATCGTTCGGGCAATCGCGTCATCGTTCGCATCGGTTAACAAATCACGCACAAAAGATTGGTCGATCTTGAGCTGATCCAACGGTAAACGTTTTAAGTAAGACAGCGAGGAGTAACCCGTACCAAAATCATCCAGTGAAAAACCCACACCAATCCGTTTCAGTAATGTCATTTTGGTGATGATAACTTCAACATCTTGCAGCAACATACTTTCCGTCAGTTCTAATTTTAACAAGCGCGGATCTGCACCAGTTTCTTCTAATGCCTGTAGCACTTTTTCCACAAAATCAGACTGATAAAACTGACGGGCACTGACATTTACCGCAATAGTCAGATGTGCATAATCCGGTTTAGTCGCCCAAATCGCCAATTGCTGACAGGCGGTTTTTAATACCCAATGCCCCAGAGTCAGGATCGCCCCACTTTCCTCCGCCATAGGAATAAATTCAGCTGGTGAAACCATGCCCCGCTCAGGATGCTGCCAGCGGGTCAACGCCTCTACCCCGATAACCCGACCTGAATGTTCAACCTGTGGTTGATAAAACAAGCGAAACTGCTCTTCACGTATGCCCACTAATAAATCGGCACTTAACGCTGCACGATATGAGACTTTGTCCTGCATCTCTTTATCAAAAAAACAGAACGTATTCCGACCGGCCGCTTTGGCCTGATACATCGCAATATCCGCCCGTTTCAATAACTCATCGCTTTTTTCCGGATGCCCATCAAACAGTGTAATACCAATACTCGCGGTAGTGTTGTGCTCAAAACCATCAATAAAAT
>CAIZDF010000709.1 GCA_903931645.1 uncultured Tolumonas sp. | reverse complement strand
TGCAACACTCCTTTCGGAGTCACATTTTGCGTTTGGTTAATGCGACGGATGGCATCCATCACCGGATAAGGCATCAGATCGGCTTCATCAGTTTGTTCCACTGGGCGCAGCTCAGCCGTTGGTGCTTGATGCACGATCGCTTCCATCGCGGCTAATGCCAGACGCGGCAGGTCGGGGCTGTCTTGTAGCGGAATCCCCTGCTCCATGATGTAGCGGTTGATCTGCAACACCCGCGATTTACTCACGCCACCAATCGGTGACAATACACCCGAGGTGTCACCATCCATCGTGCAATAACCCACGCTGGCTTCTGACAGGTTTGAGGTCGCCATCAGCAACTTATTCTGACGGTTTGCAATCAGCCAAATGCCTGGCGAACGTACTCGCGCCTGAATGTTTTGCAGCGCCAGATCGTCCTTTTCCCACGTCATTGGGTTCTCAGGCGTGAGATCGTTGACCAGCTTCAGATAACCCGCCACCAATTCGGCAATCGACCAGTCATGATGCTGTGCCCCCATCTCATCGGCCAAGCCTGCAGCTGCACTGCGAGTCACATTACCGCTATGCGCCGAGCCTTGATAGACTGTAGTCAACACATTCGGCATCACATCATCGTGGATCCACGCCAGCAGTGGTTTATCGCCACGCACCGGCACAGCAATACGCCCTTGCGCCAATACCTGACGGTAGGTTTCTTCGCCCAACGTTAGCGCAGCCTGCACCTGAGCAAACCACACCAAGGTACCGCACAGCGCCGAGTCGGCACCACCACTGAGACTTAACGCATAACCGCTGGTGTAGGTTTTCCGTTGCCAGTCCCACAAGCCTAACGCGATAGCACGACAAGCTGCCGCATGCTGGTCTTCATCGGCAAACGTAGTTTGTGGCGACAATACACGGAAGTAATCTTCAGTATGCCAGTTAAACGGCACTTCAATGATGCCACGCTGTTCCGCCGGTTGCAGACGCTGACTGCTGATCATGCGTTGCGAACGGTTCAACCCGATATCGACGGTGGCCGACTGCACACGCCATGGCGCAAAACTTAAACGATCGGAACTCATCACCAGTTCACCATTGCTGGCAATCATGGCATCACCGTCATACACCGCACGACCGGCTTCACAACCCAGCAGGTTGGTATAAACGTATACCGCGCCATAGGCACGCGAACCTTCGCAGACAAACTGGCGGCGGACTTTCTGTTTACCCAAGGCAAAATGACTGGCGGAAGGGTTCAAAATCACATCAACCTGACGTTCGTACAGACTACGGCCCGGGCGCGACGCCACCCATGAGTCTTCACAGATCTCAAAGCCCAGACGAATGCCTTCCACCTCAAACACGATGTCGCCAACTGGTACATTTTGCCCAGCCAGATCGAGCGTCATTACTTCACCAGCAGGCCACGGCGTAAACCAGCGCGGTTCATAGTGAATGCCATTACGCGCCAGATGTTGTTTACACACCACACCATGAATTTGGTATTGGCTCAGCAATGCCACAGCATTAAAAACTTGCCCACCGGTGATAAGCAGTGGAAAACCGACCGCGACCATCAATGATGGTGGTAAAGACTCAGCCAACTGATTCAAATAATCAGGAATGGTTTCAATCCAATCGGCGGAGAAAAACATGTCTTCGCAGCCATAACCGGTCAGCAC
>CAIZDF010000708.1 GCA_903931645.1 uncultured Tolumonas sp. | reverse complement strand
GGAGTGGTAGTTCAGTCGGTTAGAATACCGGCCTGTCACGCCGGGGGTCGCGGGTTCGAGTCCCGTCCACTCCGCCAACTTATAGAAGGCCTTAAGCTGATAAAGCTTAAGGCCTTTTTCTTTGTCTGTTAAGAATATCTGCTCAAAAATCTACCAATAGTGCAGGTGACGTGACCAGTTAGTGACTATTATGTGTCAAAATTACCTTTCAAGCCGGGAGTCATTATGGCTGTATATTTTTAATGCTCATCGGGAAAACTTGAGCAGGTCATTTCAACAGCCTCTTGCTATCTTAACCTCAGATCGGTTTAAATCGGCATTGACGATGTTGGATCTCCAGCATTGATATTCAGTGCTGGTTTATCTTCTTTATGAGCCGTTCATTTAATACCTGTATATCTTCCCGCCATTCATTAAGTAAACGGCGAAGTGTAGATGTCAGCTCATTGGTCGCATCTTCAATAAGTCAGGTAACTGTTGCTGAAGATGCTGGATGCCGATAGGAATAATAAGGCCAGACTCAGAAAGCAAAGCACGAATTTGGTTAGCCAGCGCAGTTCTCTGCTCAACCATCAGTTGGCGCGTATTCCGGAGCGCTTTGATATCCTGCTGCTCCTTGGTTTTGACAGGGACAAAGTGAATGCCCGGACGACATGCTTGGTGATAACTGTCTTGGTCAGGTGATTCGATAGCATAGGAGCTCCGTTGATATTCAAATAACTATTCACAATCTGTATCGAGAGACGACAAGATTTCTGGTACGTGGTAAAGTTTATGAAGAATCCTTCAGTTTTAGAATTCGCATATGAAAGCGGTGCCCCCTGAAACGCTAAAACCAAGAAAGACACCGACTCAGGCCAGATCGGCTGCAACAGTTGACGCTATATTTAAAGCAACTATTCAGGTTTTACTGGCAGATGGCGCTATTCGTCTGACGACCACGCGAGTTGCTGAGCGGGCAGGTGTATCAGTTGGCACAATGTATCAATACTTTCCGCATAAGAAGGCGCTTTTGTATGCGGTAGTTCAGCTGCATCTGACCAAATTTATTGAAGCATTTGAAGCCACGTGTTTGACACTCCGAAACAGACCGCTTGCTGTAATAGCTGACGGTATGGTTAATGCCTTTCTTGATATCAAGACCCGTCAGCCTGATGAGACACGTGCGCTCTACAAGATTGCCGCAGAATTGGATACAGAGGAATTACGGAGTTGCACAGCCAAACGTCTTCAGGGCGCCTGTTCTGACCTTTTAGATAGTGCGAAGGATGCAAAATTCGATAATTTACAAGACATCTCGTTTACTTTATTGACCGCGATGAATGGCACAACGAGAGCTGTATTTGAATTCGGCGCTCAGCCCTGCATGCTTCATATTCTACGAACGCAATTACTTGTTTTGTGTCGGGGATATCTTCATATTGCGGCAACATCATTATTGTTTGAGTGATAATTGGTTGTTCAAGTCTCTTGTCATAGCCAATTAGTACGCCAACCCTTTTAAGGCAGCCTCAAGCATCGCATTCCAGTCGTTGATTATCAGCTGGGAGTTTATAGATACCTCTGTGATATCCTCTTCACTCAAAAAAGTACTTGTTGATGAGTTAGTCTCGGAGGCTAGGGGGTAAAACCAAGACGCTCGTGATGTTTCAGAGCTGAAGGATGCTTAGACCAACCATGTATCGACCAATATTGAAGGGTGGCACCACATACAACAGCCGATATGTGGATAACGTTTTGCCGCAAAGCGAAGATTTTTATCGAGATCGCCTATCCAGATAACCATATCAATTTCGAAAAGCTAACAAATCACGGAATAGAAAGTAATATTTGTTACCTACTTTGTATGCATCGGGTGGTAAATGTCCGCGTAACCTTTCTGTATTCAGAATGGCTCGTTTCAACTCGATCGTGGTCATCTGAAGATATCGAGCAGCCTCCAGCGTTTCCAGTACATATTCCTCGTGATTTTTTATTCCATTTTTAATTTTGTTGAGCAACCATCCTTTCGATACAACAAAAATCATCATGATTCCTCTTGATAGCCAATACAACGCGAGCGGTTAAATGCAGAGGGATCTTTCAGCGCGAACAGACTAATTTTTCATGTTAAAGAACCACTTATATTGCATCGTTGAAATGAGGCGGGTAGTGGAATCTTCGGCATGGCCGGTCCGTTAATCAACTGTATTAATATGAGCAGGACGATTGCCAATACGGTCGTCGCCACCATCATCTCTACCAGTGCCATGCCATGATAAAAAGTCAGTTTTGTCCCCATGATAGCCGCCGGTGAAGTTAATTTTTATGTGTGTCTAATGCCCAGTTACCGATGTCGTCATCTGTACCCGCCTGGCCATCGGGTCCCACAGAGAACACATCAATATTGCCGTGTTCGCCTGGGCTTAACAGTTGATATTCGTTTTGCCACGGATCTGCTGGCAATCGCTTGATATAGCCACCTTCTTTGTAATTCCTCGGCACAGGTTCACTCTCCGGTTTGGTGATGAGGGCATTTAACCCCTGATCTGTGCTCGGATATCGGCTGTTGTCCAGCTTGTACATATCTAAAGCATTTTCCAGAGCGACGATGTCACTGACGGCTTTCTGGTGATCTGCCTGGTCTTTATTGCCCATTAAATTCGGTACGACCAAACTCGCCAGAATGCCCAAAATTACAATCACCACCATAATTTCCAGCAGTGTAAATCCGCGTTGTTGTTTATATTGCATTGTTACTATCATCAAAATGGGCACTGAAAGTGATTTGCTGTTCGATATGACAATGGCTTAAGGTGTCGCAATTAATGCTTCACTCATGCCTGTCCATGCCGGTTTACGTTGAAAATTGGCATCGAATAACAGAGGCCAGTCGGGTATATGGTAGTATCCCAGTGTCCAGCTTGTTGCATCGGTTAATCCCCACACGGTAATACCACCACGGAGATCATATGGCACTGTTTCCAGATAGGCAGTGATCACATCACGATAGCGCTGTCGTTGTAGCTCCGCTAATTCGGGGGTTAATGTGGTGGCGGTATTATTCGGGTTCATGCGTATATCGAGTTCGGAAATGCGAACTTTTAACCCCATCGCGACACAACGGCTGAACGCTTGGCGGATATCAGTAACACTGGGCCAATAACGGTCGATATGTAATTGAAAGCCGATGCCATCAATCG
>CAIZDF010000707.1 GCA_903931645.1 uncultured Tolumonas sp. | reverse complement strand
TGCGTCGGCGCGTTGCAGATATTTATCCTGAAACAGGGTATCAGCAGGAAGTGGACCTTCAAGTGAATACCCTTGGTTTCGTAATGTTGCCAAAACCGGCTCAATGACATCTATCTCTTCACGCCCCATATGCCCGCCTTCACCCGCATGTGGGTTCAGACCACAGACCAGTATATGCGGTGTAGCGATACCAAAGTGTGTCTGCAGATCATGCTGCAGTATCTCAATGGTTCGCGTTAAGCTCGCTGTAGTGATGGCATCGGCAACATCACGCAAGGGGAGGTGTGTTGTTGCTAGCGCAACCCGCAACCCTTCAGTGGCCAGCATCATAACAACTTGCTCGACCCCTGCTTGTTCTGCAAAAAACTCAGTATGCCCACTAAACGGCACTCCGGCTTCATTGATGACACCTTTATGTACTGGACCCGTTACCAGTGCGGCAAACTCGCCTTTCAGGCAGCCTTCCGCAGCCCGTTGTAAGGTAGCCAACACGTAATCGCCATTACGTTTATCCAGCTGTCCGGCTGTGACCGGAACAGCAAGAGAAACAGAACAAACCGTTAATACGCCTTGTGGCTGCGCTTGTGCAGATCGATGCACATCATATGGCTGAATACTGATCTGTTTTCCTAACGCTTCGGCACGCTGTTGCAACAGGGCGGGATCTGCCACGATCACCAGCTCGAACGGCCAAGCTTGTTCGGTTAAGCTCAGCACTAAGTCTGGGCCGATGCCTGCTGGTTCACCCGGCGTAATAACGATACGGGGGATCAAATTCATCAGTTATTGCTCCCATCCATTATCTTGATGAATGCCTCATCACGCAGTTCATCAATCCAGGTTTGTGCTTCTTCTGCAAAACGGCGGTTATAAATTATTTGATAAGCGCGATTTTCCAACGCTTCTGGTGTGTTAGCTAAACTGCGACGTCCTTCGACCTGAACAATATGCCAGCCATGCATGGTTTTGAACGGCTGACTGATTTGGTTGATCGGTAATTGTTTCACCATATCGCGGAATTCTGGCACATACATATCTGGATTAGCCCAACCCAATTCACCACCTTTAGTGGCAGAACCTGTGTCATCAGAATATTTTTCGGCTAATTTCGCAAAAGAAGCTTTACCGGATTGGATGTCGCGCAGGAATCCTTTCAGCATTTGTTCCGCTTTTTCATCGCTCAGGATGACTGACGTTTTGATCAGAATATGACGGGCATTGGCTTCCTGCAATTCAATAGCTTGCTGTCCTTGCACATCTTTGATGTGGATAATATGCAAACCAGCACCAGAACGTAATGGACCAATGAATTGGTCTTTATGTGCACCTTTCACAGCTTCGGCCATCAATGACGGCATTTCTTCTACTGTCATCCAGCCCCAGTCACCACCGTCTAATGCTTTATTATCGGAGCTTTCGGCAACCGCGATCTGGTGGAAATCAGCGCCTTTTTTCAGTTGTTGCAACAACTGTTTGGCTTTTTCGGCTACACGTTCTTGCTCTGCGCGATCTGCGTCAGAAGGTAAACTCAGTAAAATGTGTTCAACATGAAAACGTTGCCCTTTGTTTCCCTGTTCACTGATCAGCTTAGCCAGTTGTTTAACTTCCTGATCAGTAATGTTGATCCGTTGGCGTAATTGATTACGGCGAACTTCCGAGATCAACATTTCTTTACGTACCGTTTCCCGAAATTCGGCTGGCGTTAAACCTTCTCGTTCGGCCTGAGCTTGCATGCTAGCAACTGTCTGGCCTTTTTCTGCAGCAACAGAAACCAGCGCTTGATCCAGCTGCGTATCACCGATCTTTAGTCCTTGGCGCTCTGCTTGTTGCAGGATCAGACTGTCTTCAATCAAACGATCTAATACTTGTTTATGCAGTTGACTATATGGCGGCAAACTTTGGTGCTGCTCTGTCGCATCGGTTTGCACTTTATGTATTAACCGATCCAGTTCGCTTTGTAACACCACGTCTTTATTCACAATCGCAATCACGTTATCGAGCGATTGCGTAACAGCCTGAGCGCATAATGGCAGGGCGAACAACACGCCAGCCAATAACCATTTCGGTGAAAGTTGTTTTAACTGCATGAAAGATACCTTGCTTAATCGTTCAGGTTAAATGGTCGGGAATAAGGTAATAATCGGGTATTCAGATTGTATTTCGGTCCATTGCCGACACTGCCCAATCCTTTAAACTCGAATTGTAAACCGTATGAGGTTTCCGGTTTAGCCGTTAGTGTGGTGTTATCCGGTGCATTATGCCGTTCAAAGGTGAAATTTACAGCCCAGCAACAAGAATCATAACGAGCGCCTAACAGATTATCGATATTTTGACCTGTCTGTGTATCACGGTAATGGGCACCGATTAGCTGCCAATCACGGTTAACAGGTAATTTCACGACTGCACCGGCCTGGCTGATATCGCGACGATTATCAGATGTATCAACCACGAAATTCTCTTTGCTGACAAAGCGATAGTTTAATTGGGTCGTATATTTTTGCTGCTGATATTCGACCGCGCCATTCCCTGACGACACTTTTTTGGTTTGGGTGTTGTATTCCGTACCGGTATGCATGTACCAGTCATCGGTTGGGTGGGCATCAGCCCGCACGGACAGTAATGAGCGAGAGTTGGTTTGCTTGGCATCGTTTGGTAACAAAGTTACTTGTGGTGCAACCAAGTCATAAGACTGACCAAGCGTGAAACGCAGACGTTCGGTGTTTTCACTATCAAACAGACGTGTTGTCGCACCGTAACTCACACGGTTGGCATCACTGATCCGATCTAAACCAGCAAAACGGCGATCACTGAATAGATTGTAATAATCAGATTGCATGTTGGTGGTGTCATACAGACCGATATTGTTCTGATTTTTATACGGAATATATAAATACTGAACTTCGGGTTCTAATGTCTGGGTAAATGGTTGATCGTTATAAGATGTTTTACGATCAAAGCTCATGCCACCATGCACTCGTGCTTCCGGTAATGTCCGGCTGACACTTGAGGCTAGGTTATTCAAGCCTAAAGTATTGCTGTAATACGACGACATATCATCAGGAATATCCTGCTGATAATACGTTGCCATTAATTTACTTTCAGCTTCCAGCGAATAACCCGGTGCTTGTAATATCGGCACCGAAATAGCGGGTTCGGCATGCAGACGTTGCCCCGTATAAGCTTTGTATTGTTCCGAATTATTTCCGAAATTAGAAGCTTCAGAATTAAAACTAAAACTGTATTTATCAGCGGTGTAATACTGGTTATAGCTGACCTGCGGTAACAACTGATGCGGTGCTGGCGTATTAGGCAGCAGGATCTGGTAATCACGCACTTCGGTGGTCAGATTCCAGTCTTTCTGGTAATAACCGGCAGTAGTTGATTGTAATAACTGGTTATCAACAAGTTGACCAACCGGTGGATGTAATTCGTTGAAATAGTTGTAGTCATTAGCATC
>CAIZDF010000706.1 GCA_903931645.1 uncultured Tolumonas sp. | reverse complement strand
GCCATGTTATCTTGTTTGGTTTTAAACAAGGCTACCGTGGTATTCAGCTTCTTATCGAAGAATTCACCTTTCATCCCCGTTTCGTAGCTATCACCGGTGACTGGTTTCAAACGTTCACCGCTGCTATCAGATTTATTTTGTGGTGCAAAAATACCGGCATAGCTGGCATATACCGCGTAGTTAGCATTGATGTCATAAACGACACCGGTATACGGCGTTACCTTGCCATGTTCTGCTGCCGCTTTATCTTCTCCGTATGATTGGCCTTCAGTTTCCCACGAAGTAATACGGCCACCCGCAATCCAGGCTAAATCATCGGTTAGACTGAAACGTGCACCACTATATGCGGTTAATTGTTTGTCGTTGTAATCCGCTGTATTTGATGATGCAGAGAAATCAGGCTCCGCGAAAGAACCATCCCACTGCGAGAAATCCCCCACTGACTGCCCTATCGCCGAGCTATAGTCGGAACGTTCAACAATGTTCGCATGAGAGATATTGGCACCAACGGCCAATTGATGTTCCCGTTCACCTAAGCGGAACGGCCCACTGGCGTTAACATCAATCAGATTTTGTTGACCGTCATACACATAGGCACTTGGGTAGGCATATAGCCCTGTGCCCGTGGTTTTGTCAGGTGTGCCATACATATAGAAAAGTTTTGAATCCTGAGTGGATGCAATATGTGTCAGCGAGGTTTTCACTTTCCAGTTATTGGCTAACTTTTGTGACAATTCCACGAAAGAACGCTCTTCCTTGGTGTCCCAATACGCCCAATCTGTTGAAGTTGTTTTCGAAACATCATAATTGGTTGCACTGCCATCACTGTAGGTCAACGGCAATGCCCCCCACAATGGGCTATCCGCTTCATGTTTCTGATAATGCAGCCCAAGCGTCAACATGGTGGTATCAGCCGGATCCGCTTCCATGATGCCGTAAAATACTTTTTGATCGGTACCGTAGAGATCCAGATACGAATCTTTATTTTGATTAACAGCCACCATACGACCGCGTAATTTGCCATTTTCAGACATCGGACCGGAGATATCGCCTTCGATACGTTTGTTATTCCATGATCCAACAGAACCCGTCGCAGTGGATTGGAACTCGCTAGTTGGACGTTTTCTAACCATATTTACGGTCGCAGAAGGCTCACCCGTGCCATTCAACAACGCGTTCGAACCCTTAATAACATCAATATGATCATAAATAGCAGTATCAATATCACCATCGGCCAAACCAAACGTCAGTGGTAACCCCACCCCATCGACCTGGAAATTAGTAATATCAAAACCGCGGGCCGTGTAGTACGTGCGATCTGTTTCCACCTGCTCCACATTGACACCACTGGTGCCAGCCAACACATCTTTAATCGAATTTTGGCTAAAATCGTCCATTTTAGTGCGCGTGGTTGTATTGACCGTTTGCGGTGTCTGCTTGGGCGACAGTTTTAATTTAGTCGCAGAATCCGAGCTTTTCACGGTATAGGAACCACTACCTTCCGTTGCCGATTCATCTTGGTTATCAGTGACATAAACAGTATCTAACTCTGTTGCTACTGTTTGCTGAGCCGTAGCAAAAGAAGCATAACCACCGGACACAACCAGACCGACAAACAAAGCGAGTTTCTTCTGTGGGAACATGTTAATTCCTGTTAGTTTATTATTAGAGGATGGGAATCTAAATGATTATGATTCTCATTTCGAATCAAATAACAAACTTAACTGTGATGTTTTCTTTTGAATCTTTATCGTCTTTTACCACTCGACTCACAGTAAAAGAGCCGTTATCAGCTACGCTTTACAAAGACTAAAACGCAAAGCAAGACGGAAGAAAAAATATGCAGACCAAAACAAATCAACTGATGGATACGATCTCAATGTCTAAGATCGATCTATCACAACGACTTGAAAATCTGCATGAAATCATTCGTGGGCGGTATGAGTTTATAGATCGGATAGCCATCGCGCTTTATGACGCAAAAACAGATTTATTGAAGACCTTCGTCAGCAGTACACCTGAAGGTTCGCCACTTAAAGCCTATGAAGCACATATGTCGGAAGTGCCGTCGTTACAGACGCTTATTCATTTACGCAAAAGCCGTATTGTTCAGGATATCGACGATACCTTTCATGCACACAGTGACCACACGGAATGGTTAAAAAAACAGCACTATCTCAGCAGTTATACGATCCCAGTGTTTCAGGGTAATCACTTTGTCGCCTTTCTGTTTTTTGATTCCAAAACACCGAATGCATTTCAGCAAGATACCCTCCATTTCTTGGATGTATTTGCGGATCTGGCAGCACATCTCTATTTAGTTGAAGTAGCCGCCGTCAAATCACTGCTCAACACAGTCAATCTGGCGACTGATTTTGCACGGATCAGGGATCTGGAAACCGGGAATCACTTAGACCGAATGGCAATGTATTCCCGTCTGATCGCAAAAGGCATTGCTGAAAAATATCAACTCACCGATGAATTTATTGAATATCTGCATTTATTTGCACCGTTACACGATATTGGCAAAGTGGGTATTCCAGACAAAATATTGCTCAAACCGGGCAAGTTAGATGCCGATGAATGGAACACCATGAAAAAGCATGTTCAGCTTGGTATCTTGATGATTGATCAAATGATTGACGATCTGGGCCTTAATCAAAACACGGCTGCCACGATCATGCGTAATGTGGTGTCAGGACATCATGAACGCGGCGATGGCTCCGGATATCCGCAAGGCTTAACACTGGCGCAAATTCCGATTGAATCACGCATCATTGCCATAGCTGATGTCTATGACGCATTATCAACTATTCGCCCTTATAAAAAAGCGTGGAGTGAAGAGGAAGTTATTGCGGAATTACACAAAGAGGTTGCAGCTGGGCGTCTTGATGCAGATTGTGTTACCGCATTGCTGAATGCAACCGAAGAACGCTTACTCATTCAGACACAATTTGCAGATCCAATTTAAGCCATCAAAGTTAACCACCGGTATCCGGATTTTCATCGGCATTGGCCATGATGATCCGGGTCGCTAATACTTTATCGATACGCATACCATCCATATCGACCACTTCTAATTGCCAATCATCCACGTTTAAAAGATCACCAGTGGCCGGCACCCGCCCCAGCAACAACATCACTAAACCACTCAGCGTATGATAACGATTGCGTTCTTCTTCCGGCAAATGCGTCAATTGTAAGTAATCTTTTAATTCCAATACGGGGATCAGGCCATCCAATAACCAAGAGCCATCTTCTCTTTGCACAGCCCACGCATCATCACTGTCTTCTTGATAAAATTCACCGGTTAACGATTCCAATACATCCTGTACGGTAACGATCCCCTGTAACTCGCTATATTCGTCCACGACAAACGCCATGTGGGAGCCGTAAGCCCGAAAATGCTCTAGCAATTCCATACCACTTAGTGTTTCCGGTACAAATTCACAAGGTAAGGCCAACATAGCAAAATCCAGAGTTTCACCCTGTACCGTTTGCGATAAGATCTGACGGGCACTCACGACGCCAAGTAAATCGTGTAACCCACCACGACATACCGGAAAAATAGAGTGCTCGGAATCCGTCATACGCTGCAAGTTCAGCTCCAGCGACTCTTCGACATCAATAAAAACGATATCTGCACGCGGCACCATCAATGAAGTCACAGTGCGATCATCCAAACGAAAGACATTCCGTACCATCGCATGTTCACTATGCTCAATGACACCCGCCTCCGAACCTTCCGCCAACATGGCATGGATCTCTTCTTCCGTAACACTGCTGTTATTGTTTTGGTGCACCCCCATCAGGCGGAGAACAGCATGCGTAGATGCCGATAACAACAAAACAAACGGATGGGTAAACAAAGCCAATAATTGCATAGGCCGGGCAACTTGTGCTGCGATAACCTCAGCATTTAGTTGTCCAATACGCTTAGGCACTAACTCGCCGATCACGATGGAAATATAAGTGACTAATACCACCACAAAAACAATTGCTGTAATTTTGCTGGTGGCAACAGATAAACCAAATTGCTGCAGCCACACGGAGACGGGGGCAGCGAGAATCGCTTCCCCGAAAATACCATTGAGAATACCAATCGATGTGATACCAATTTGAACCGTAGATAAAAAGTTGGTCGGGTCTTCCGCAAGTTTAAGTGCTGTTTTAGCCCCTTTGTCGCCGTCAGCAGCTTGCTTTGATAGACGTGCTTTACGAGCAGTGACAATGGCTATCTCTGACATCGCGAAAACGCCATTGAGTACAATCAAACCGATCAGTATAAAAAATTCCATAACTACCGAATCAATGACATACATAACATGATGTTAGTT
>CAIZDF010000705.1 GCA_903931645.1 uncultured Tolumonas sp. | reverse complement strand
GGTTGGGATCTGCGTGGCAGCGTTGGTTTCTCTGATAATCAGAAATCAAATGTATCAGCTACAGCAGCCACAGCTGATGCAGATGCTGTTCCTTCATATAAAAATGAATATTCTCTGTCTTCTGGTTATACTTTCCAGTTCGACAAAACTTCAAGCCTGAAACCTGTTCTGGCCTATCAAGCAGTGACTGGTAATGTTGTGGCTGGTGATTCTTTCACCAACCAACAATATGCTGCCGGTCTGGGCTATACCTATGATGCGTTCTATTTGGCCTCTACCTACGGTCAAGCTAAATACGAACAGAAAGCAGGCGTTCGTCTGACAGACGATCAAAAAGATACAGTATGGACTGTAACTGGTACTTACAAAGTACTGCCAGTTGTAACTCTGGTTGCTGGTTTTGGTCAAGTTGATCCGCACAATGCTGCACAGACAGGTGAAGATGGCACTGTAACTAAATACTATGTATTGGGTGCTCAGTATGACATCACACCAAAAGCTAAAGCTTATACAGAATACAAAATCAACGAAACTACAAACCAAGACGACAACTACTATGTTGGTCTGCAATACAACTTCTAATTTCGCCTGAAATTAGTTGTTCATTGTGAAGCCGCCTTCGGGCGGCTTTATTTTTGTGCGCTTAAAATGACATATGATGCGCAGACATTGCATTCAGTCTATAGACTGATACCCTACATGTTTTGATTTTATCCTCAGAAACACACATACCATGAACCGTAACACGCTAGATTTCATTCAATCCTGTATTGCTACTATTCCTGATTATCCGAAACCAGGGATTTTGTTCCGTGATGTCACCAGTTTGGTTGAGCATCCTCAGGGATTTCATCAGACCATCGAGCTGCTGAAAGAACACTATCAAACCATGTCGTTTGATAAAGTAGTTGGTACTGAAGCCCGAGGTTTTATTTTTGGTGCTCCGTTAGCTTATGCATTACAGCTCGGTTTTATTCCGGTGCGTAAACCGGGCAAATTACCTCGTTCTGTGCTGGAGCAAAGCTATCAGCTGGAATATGGTAAAGATTGTTTACAGATGCACTGTGATGCAATCAAACCTGGCGAGAAGGTTCTGGTCGTAGATGATCTGCTGGCAACCGGTGGTACAGTTGAAGCAACCATCAAGATGATCCGTCAGGCGGGTGGTATTGTTGAACATGCAGCATTCGTTATTTCATTGCCAGATTTAGGTGGTGAGGAACGGTTAACTGCAATGGGTGTGAAAGTTCTTAAATTGGTTGATTTTCCCGGACATTGATCCGTTAACAGGCAGATATGGCATATCAGGTTCTTGCTCGTAAATGGCGCCCACGTAATTTTCATGAAGTTATGGGGCAGCAGCATGTATTACAGGCGTTAGCCAATGCATTGGACCAAGGTCGTTTGCATCATGCTTATCTGTTCAGTGGTACGCGCGGAGTGGGGAAAACCACAATCGCGCGGATATTGGCGAAATGTCTAAATTGTGAAACAGGGATCACCTCGCGACCTTGTGGGCAGTGCAGCGCTTGCCGTGAGATTGACCAGGGTAATTTCGTTGATTTGTTAGAGATCGACGCGGCATCTCGAACTAAAGTTGAAGACACCCGCGAACTGCTGGATAACGTGCAATATCGTCCTGCACGTGGGCGCTTTAAGATCTATCTGATCGATGAAGTGCATATGTTGTCGCGACATAGTTTTAATGCATTATTGAAAACGCTGGAAGAGCCACCGGAACATGTGAAATTCCTGCTGGCGACCACGGATCCACAAAAATTACCAGTGACTATTCTTTCTCGTTGTCTGCAATTTCATCTGAAAGCACTGACTCGGGAACAGATCGTCGAGCAATTACAGCGTGTGCTGCAAGCGGAAGAATTGCCTTATGCACCTGCTGCGCTGAGTTTATTGGCAAAAGCAGCACAGGGTAGTATGCGGGATGCATTAAGCCTGAGTGATCAAGCAATTGCCTATGGTAATGGTCAGTTGCAAGCTGAAACTGTGCAGCAAATGCTGGGCACGTTAGATCATCGCCAG
>CAIZDF010000704.1 GCA_903931645.1 uncultured Tolumonas sp. | reverse complement strand
TCTCATGGCTAAGTTTAAACCTAAAATAGCATGTTAAAAAGGCATCCGATGGATGCCTTTTTAGTTTTAAACAAACAGATCCTTATTCAGCTTCAAAATCTGGCTCTACTGGATAACTATTTGGCGCTTGGTTGGCCAATTGCAACTCCAACAATGCATAACGATGCTCAATAAAGTCATACACATTATTTGCTAGCGACAGTTTGAAATAGGCATCGGCAGCATCAGAATTCCCCTGTAGCTGGGATAACTTGGCCAGATAGAAATAAGCCTCGCACAAATGTTCTGCTAACTGACGATTACTGCTGGTGCTATCGGCAATACGGCGGATAAATTCAGCTGGCGCCTGTTTGCCCGTATAAACCGCAACAATATTCCAACCCCACTCATCATTGTGGTGGCTGTCATACTGCTGCATCAATGTTTTCATAGCTTTATTTTGATCCAGTTGCGCACTCGTCAGGAACAGCCACAGGGTACGATAAGGATCATCAGGTTTCCGTTGTTGAAAGACCTGCATGTCTTTCATTGCCAATTCAGGACGATGGGCGTAATACAGCGCAATCCCACGGTTCAGATAGGCATAGTCATAACCAGGTGCTAGTTCCAGTGCAGAATCAAAAGCGTCATAGGCATTATCAAAATCTTGCTGTTGCGTCAGATAAACGCCAATAAAATTATAGGCTTCTGCAAAATCGGGCTTTTCACGCAAAGCACGGGAAAAATCGATCCGCGCCATGGTCCGCAAGCCAACCTTATCGAACATCATGCCGCGTTCATAAAACAAAGCCGCGCGTTGATCACTATTCAGGTCATTCGACGCTAATAACTGCCCTAACCGAGCCAGCGCCAATTCATTCTGATAGGTCACCTGCAACGGTGTCGCCAAAACAACAGAGGGAGGCTGCATATTTTTTGCGGCAGTAGATAAAGCACCGCTATGCTGACTGCAGCCAACCAAAGACCACACAACGACGACACAACTAAGGCGTCCTATCCGATTCCACAATTCCAACGACAACTCCAGACCTGAACAGGCTTTATTTTTTAATGTTATGCTTGTCTATATGCTTTGTCATGCAATCTTATTGATGTATCAGGAATTTCAGAAATCTTCCTCTACGGGATAATTTGACTCAACCCAACCCCGATAACCACCATCCATGCTAATGACATCACGATAACCCATTTGTTGCAGATTATCAGCCGCTAATACAGAACGAAAGCCACCTCCACAATATAGCACCAGTGGCGTATTTAGTTCAGGGTAACGAGTCTCAATATCGCGTTCGAGAATGCCTCGCCCCAAATATTGAGCAGATGGCAAATGCCCTTTGGCCCATTCACTCTCTTCACGCACATCTAATAAGACAAAAGGTCGATTTTGTTCCATCCAGCGTTTAACCTGATGAACATCAACCTCATTGACTCGTTGACGCACTTCATTCACAAAAGCCAGAAACCGCGGATTATGTTGCATGCTATATCTGCCTGAAAAAAAGAGCGCTTACGCGCTCTTATAATAATTAACTATGGTTCATAACGCTCTTCAGCGCCGTCTTTTTCAACCATTTTTGGCATCAAATCTTCACGTTTCATCTTCAGATACATTGCCCAAGCACTGGCAACATAGATAGAAGAGTAAGTACCAAAGCCGATACCAAGCAGCAGTGCGGTAGCAAAACCATGGATCATCGGGCCGCCTTTCCAGTACAGCGCAATAACAGTAACCAAGGTTGTACCAGAGGTGATCAACGTTCTGCTCAGTGTTTCAGTCATGGATATATCAATGATGTTGCGCATGGTTTCATTACGAATGCGTCGGGCATTTTCACGCACTCGGTCAAAAACCACGATGGTGTCGTTCAGCGAATAACCGATAACTGTTAGCACCGCCGCCAGAACGGTCAAGTCAAACTCCATTTGTGTCCATGAAAAGACACCCAGAGTAATTAACACGTCGTGACCTAATGACAACACAGCACCAGTCGCCATACGCCATTCGAAACGCAATGCTACGTACACCAGAATACAACCCAGTGCAGCCAACATCGCCATAAACCCTTGATTAGCCAGTTCTGCACCAACTGTTGGGCCAACATATTCAAGGCGCGTCAGTTTAACGCTGCTATCCAAAGAGGTAGCGCTCTTCTCAACACCATCAGAAATTTTCTGCTGCGTCAGTTCACCTTTTGGTGCAATACGAATAACGACATCTTTAGTCGAGCCGTAATACTGCACCAATGCACCGTCTAAACCTTGTTTGGTCAATGAAGAACGAACATCATCCAACACCGCTGGTGTACTGAATTTTAATTCCGCAATGGTACCACCGGTAAAATCCAGCCCCCAGTTAAACCCTTTGGTCGCAATCGTAAAGATAGACAACAGGATCAAAATGCCAGAGATAATAGTGGCCGGCATGGCCACTTTCATAAAGGG
>CAIZDF010000703.1 GCA_903931645.1 uncultured Tolumonas sp. | reverse complement strand
CAGAGATTGTAAAATTTGCCAATAAACACGATATGCCAGTGTTGTGTATCGAAGATTTGGTTGCTTATCTGACCGAAAACGCAAAAGAAGCGGGCTAATCATTTTTTGCTGAAACAGTAATCGATAGCAATAAAAAAGGTCGCTCATAACGTAGCGACCTTTTTTCATTATATTGGCTATTAACGCATGTCGCGTAATGCCTGAATACGTTTTTCCAATGGCGGATGGCTCATGAACAGTTCTGTCATTGCCGTTTTACCATTGATACCAAATGCCATCATGGTGCCATCCAGTTGCGATTCATGACCTCGCGCCAGTCGTTCCAGAGCTGCAATCATCTTCTCTTTACCGACTAATCGTGCGGAACCGGCATCAGCACGGAACTCACGTTGACGAGAGAACCACATCACAATGACGGATGCCAACATACCGAATACCAGCTCCAGCACCATAGAGATAGCAAAGTACGCCATACCACCGCCAAAGCTGGACTCTTCATCATCCGAGCGGGATACATTACTGATAATCCCAGCCAGCAAACGCGACAGATAAATCACGAAGGTATTCACAACCCCCTGAATTAACGTCAGTGTAACCATGTCACCATTTGCAACATGGCTTATTTCGTGAGCCAACACAGCTTCTGCTTCGTCACGGCTCATGCTGTAAAGCAAACCTGAGCTGACCGCTACTAACGCTTCATTACGGTTAGCACCCGTCGCGAAAGCATTCATATCCGGTGCGTCATAAATACCTACTTCCGGCATACCGATACCGGCTTGTTCCGCCTGACGTTTAACCGTATTGACCAACCAGTATTCAACTTCATTGCGTGGCTGTTCAATCGGCTGAATACCATAGGCGCGTTTGGCCATCCATTTGGACATCAGCAGAGAAATAATTGAGCCGCCGAAACCAAACACCATTGCCATCAGCAACAAACCGGACGATCCACGGGTGTTGATACCAAAAAAACTACTTAACAGACTCAATACGATTGACAGTACCAGCATCACTGCTAGGTTTGTCGCAAGAAACAGCACAATGCGTTTCATTTCAGCTCCTTTCAACGTGCGTTAATGTGCATACGCACACAACCTGATCATAGGGGCGCCAACAGGAATTTCAAGTAAATGAAATGTAAGAAATACAATGCGAATTTTTCGAATAAACCGAGGTATTCACAAAAACACCTCGGTTATACGCATAAGATCACAAAAGAAAAGAGATATCGAGGTACTGCCCGAGATTATGCTCATAAGGCTTATTGATGTAAGGGATTTCTCCCAGGAACGGTGCAGGTAATAAGCTCTTTAATGTTTCGAGATTAGATTGGTAGTGGCTCATGGCTGGATTAATACGATTCATGCACCAACCCGCCAGCGGCAACATGTCATGATGGATCGCTTCTTGTGTTAGCACAGCATGGTTAATACAACCTAACCGCGCACCAACCACCATAAGCACGGGCAGGTTTTCATATTTAACCCAGTCAGAGAGAAAATGCCCATGACCGATTGGAACGCGCCAGCCGCCCGCACCTTCGACAAAAATAATATCTGCGTTGGTTTTTTGTTGCAGATAGGCAAGCCCTTCCGACAATATATCTAATTTGATAGTCGTGCCCGATTCTTCTGCAGCAATGTGAGGGGAAGAAAACGCTTCGAAAGAATAACCAACCACCTGATCATAACTTAATTGCAAAGAGCTGTTCTTTTGCAACAACAAGACATCCTGATTGCACAGGCCATCTTCCATAATCTCACAACCGGCGGCGACTGGTTTGTACGCAACCGCTTTTAATCCTTGTGCTGCCGCTGCGTGTAATAAAGCCAGCGTACTCGTTGTTTTACCTACATCGGTATCAGTGCCGGTAACAAAAAAGGTTTTGCTCATCGATGTAAAACTCCGTAACACACGTTATAGGTGACCGGAAGCAGTCCCGTGGGTAACCGGTATCGTTCATATGCCTGCTGCAAGCACTGCAATTTCTGTCTGGTTAATAATCCCTGACTGCGCTGACCATTAACCTGACTCGCACCAATCCGCTTCAAACTCTGCAAGATGGCATTAACATCTGCGTAATACATAACATGGCGTTGTACCAGCCAGGTTTTACATCGTATTTCCGCTTGCTGTAACACTGAACGAAGCTCCAGCTCCTCCATGAACTGATTAACATGCTCATGGTCATCCACTGCCATCCATGCTTCCCGTAGCTCAAATAAACTTCCCGAATTAAGCGTAGCAAACAGCGCGTAACCCTGTGACGTTAATACCCTTTTTATTTCCCTGAAAGCTTGCGCTGGATCATGGCACCACTGCAATGCCAAGCTTGAGAACACCAGATCCAACGACTCACTGCGCAACGGTAAGGCTTCCGCATCACCACAAACATATCCTTGAGCTTTATCGCGCAAGGAAGCCTGTTTCAGCATGCCGGGTGAAATATCTAACGCCAGCAGGTAGTTACATAATTGTTGCAAATCAGGCAAAAAAAAGCCGGAGCCACATCCCAGATCGAGACCATTCCCGTATTTTTCGCCAGGAATAAGACTCAATAGATTACGACCAACTTCTTTTTGTAACAAGGCATATTGATCATACGATTGCGCTGCTTTGCTAAAACGCTGTGCCACCGCCTGTTTATCTACCGGTTCAAGCATCTGTCACACACTCTTTTAACTCGTTAAGCAGAAGGGAT
>CAIZDF010000702.1 GCA_903931645.1 uncultured Tolumonas sp. | reverse complement strand
GGAGCTGCGTTACTTGCATTTATGAAAGCCGAGCTACATTCCGGTATTGATATTGTATTGGCGGCGTTAGGTCTTGAATCGATTATTGCGGATGCCGATCTGGTGATTACCGGAGAAGGACGGTTAGACAGTCAGACCATTAATGGCAAAGTGCCTGTTGGTGTGGCACGGCTAGCAAAACGCCATGGTAAGCCGGTCATTGCGATCGCTGGTAGTTTAAGCCCTGATGTCGCAATAGTGTATGAACACGGCATAGATAGTGCCTTCAGTGCAGTAAACCGAGTTTGTACATTGCATGAAGCTTTTGATTTTGCAGCCAGTAATATCCAATTAACTGCGCGCAATATTGCCGCTCTCTTACAGATAGGCCACTCATTAAATCGCTAGATTTGGTCATACCAATATGATCAAGACCCCAATAAGCATGACCCATTCATATAATATGACGTGATCCGGGGTTGTACTGTCGTAATTTCAGCAATAATTATTCATTAATGATTTGTTTTATAAGTAATTTGTTTAATGTGGGAATGATTTTTTAAAGTTACAACTTTGTTTATATAACCGCTGCTTACTGCGCCATATTTCCTCTTTTTTTCACTATAAATGACTCATTTGTTAACTCCTTGTGATTTTTACGTTGTTTGCGGCAGAAATATTGCCGCATTTTTTGATTTTAATCAGATCTTACGTGGACAATTGTTAATGCTTTTGCTAATTTATTTAACAAATAGCACATTGGTAATACCAAGTTAACAAATTTCACATGACTGAATACAAACCAGCCACGCCGAAACTCTCCGACAGCATCGTTGCCGAACTGGAACAGATGATTGTCGATGGCACCCTGCAACCGGGGCAGAAACTGTTGCCGGAACGCGAATTAGCGGTGCAATTCGGTGTGTCTCGCCCTTCTCTGCGCGAAGCGATCCAACGCTTAGAAGCTAAAGGGCTGCTCTATCGCCGGCAGGGCGGTGGTACGTATGTCAAAAGTGAACTGAACCGTGGCTTGTCTGACCCATTCTTCGAGTTATTAGCCAATCACCCTGGTTCTCAATTTGATCTGCTTGAATTTCGTCATGTGCTGGAAGGGGTTGCCGCTTATTACGCCGCGCTCCGTGGTGACGAAAACGATTTTGCCCAAATGCGTGCGATACAAAGCGATATTGAAGCAGCCCAGACCGGCGGTAATGTTGCCGCTGAAGCCAAAGCCGTGTCCGCTTTTTATCTCGCCATGACTGAAGCGTCGCACAACGTAGTGCTGTTGCACCTGATGCGCGCTATTCGAGAGTTACTAGAACGTAACATTCTCGGAAATCTGGAAGTACTGAATCAGCGTCCGGGGGTGGTTAACCGGATCCGCCGTCACCGATCAGAATTGATCGCGGCGATTTTGGCGGGCCACCCAGAACAGGCCAGAGATGCTTGCCATGAGCATCTGGCTTTTATCGAGGATACCCTGCTGGATATACAGCGAGAGGATGAGCGTGCACAACGCCCCTCGCGGCAGATCCATCAGGGATAGCCTTACAACCAACTCATTGCCGTCAACAAACACAGGAAACAGCCATGTCGTCTGAACTCCTTAAACATGATGTGGACCCGGTAGAAACTCAAGAGTGGCTTGCTGCTCTGAACTCTCTGCTGCGGGAAGAAGGTCCGGAACGTGCTCAATACATTTTGGATCAGCTATCATCAGCCGCGAGCAAAGCAGGTTTAACTGCTGCAGCCTCTGCTGGTGGTTCAGTGCTTACTGATTACATCAACACCATCGCTACCAGCGATCAGCCAGCTTATCCGGGTAAACTGGATCTGGAACAACGTATCCGTGCGATTATTCGCTGGAACGCAGTGATGATCGTATTGCGTGCATCGAAGAAAGGCTTGGATCTGGGCGGACATATGTCCTCTTTTGCCTCTTCTGCCACTATTTACGATGTGTGCTTCAACCATTTCTTCCGTGCGCGTAACGAGAAAGACGGTGGCGATTTAGTTTATTTCCAAGGTCACATCTCTCCGGGCGTATATGCCCGTGCATTTGTTGAAGGCCGTCTGACTGCTGATCAGCTGGATAACTTCCGTCAGGAAGTGGATGGCAAAGGTATCCCTTCTTACCCGCATCCTAAACTGATGCCGGAATTCTGGCAGTTCCCGACCGTATCTATGGGTTTAGGCCCAATCGGTGCGATCTATCAGGCACGTTTCCTGAAATATCTGACCAACCGTGGCATCAAAGATTGCTCTGAGCAGAAAGTGTACGCTTTCCTGGGCGACGGTGAGATGGATGAGCCAGAATCTAAAGGCGCGATCACCATTGCCGTGCGTGAGAAGCTGGACAACCTGATTTTCGTAATCAACTGTAACCTGCAACGTCTGGATGGCCCAGTTATCGGTAACGGTAAAGTTATCAATGAACTGGAAGGCATCTTCGGTGGCGCTGGCTGGAACGTGATCAAAACCCTGTGGGGTTCTAAGTGGGATGAGCTGCTGCAGAAAGACACTTCTGGCAAGCTGATCCAACTGATGAACGAAACACTGGATGGTGACTACCAGACATTCAAATCCAAAGACGGTGCTTATGTGCGTAAATACTTCTTTGGCAAATACCCAGAAACTGCCGCACTGGTTGCTGACTGGACTGATGAGCAGATCTTCGCGCTGAAACGTGGCGGTCATGACCCAGTTAAACTGTTTGCTGCTTTCCAGAAAGCCACGCAAACCACCGGTAAACCAACCGTGATTCTGGCGAAAACCGTTAAAGGTTACGGCATGGGTGAAGCTGCGGAAGGTAAAAACATTGCGCATCAGGTTAAGAAGATGGAGCTGGATTCAGTTCGTCACATGCGCGATCGTTTCTTTGTGCCGGTTTCCGATGAACAGATCGACGATCTGCCATATCTGACCTTGGAAGAAGGTTCGGAAGAATACAAATACCTGCACGAACGCCGTCAGGCACTGAAAGGTTATGTGCCAACCCGTCAGCCTCAGACCACAGTGAAACTGGATATTCCAGAACTGTCTGCGTTTGATGCATTGCTGGGTGAACAGGCGCGTGAAGTGTCAACCACTATGGCATTTGTGCGTAGCTTGAATGTGCTGTTGAAAGACAAATCGGTAGGTCAACGTATCGTGCCAATTCTGGCTGACGAAGCGCGTACCTTCGGTATGGAAGGTCTGTTCCGTCAGATCGGTATCTACAGCCCGCACGGTCAGCAATACACCCCGCAAGATAAAGAGATCGTCTCTTACTACAAGGAAGACCAGAAAGGTCAGATCCTGCAAGACGGTATCAACGAACTGGGCGCGATGTCTTCCTGGTTAGCGGCTGCGACTTCTTACAGCACTAACGATTGCCCGATGATTCCGTTCTACATCTACTATTCGATGTTCGGTTTCCAACGTATCGGTGACATGGCATGGGCTGCTGGCGACCAGCAAGCACGTGGCTTCCTGTTGGGCGCGACCTCTGGCCGTACCACACTGAACGGTGAAGGTCTGCAGCACGAAGACGGTCACAGCCATATTCTGGCTGGCACTGTTCCAAACTGCGTAAGCTATGACCCATCATTCGTATATGAAGTAGCGGTGATCATTCAAGACGGTATGCGTCGTATGTACGGCGACAAACCAGAGAATATCTACTACTACATCACCACCCTGAACGAAAACTATCAGCACCCGGCAATGCCTGCTGGCGCTGAAGAAGGTATCCGTAAAGGTATCTACAAACTGGAATCTAACGCCGGTGCGAAAGGTCAGGTTCAGCTGATGGGTTGTGGTTCTATTCTGAACTACGTGCGTCGTGCCGGTAAGATCCTGGCTGACGAATACGGTATCGGTTCTGATGTGTACAGCGTCACCAGCTTCAATGAACTGGCGCGTGATGGTCAGAATGTCGATCGTTACAACATGCTGCACCCTGAAGGCGAACAGCAAGTGCCTTACATCGCTCAGGTGATGGGTTCTGCACCAGCTATCGCTGCCACCGACTACATGAAGTCTTACGCTGATCAGGTTCGTAGTTTTGTTCCTGCTAGCAGCTATCGTGTTCTGGGTACAGATGGTTTCGGTCGTTCAGACAGCCGCGAAAACCTGCGTCGTCACTTTGAAGTGAACGAAGCCTACATCGTTGTAGCTGCACTGACTGAATTGGCTAAGCAAGGTACCGTTGAGAAGAAAGTAGTGGCAGAAGCCATTGCGAAATTCGGTATCGATGCTGACAAGATCAACCCGTTGTACGCGTAAGGGGAATTTTCATGTCTAAAGACATTTTTGTGCCGGATATCGGTGGTGATGAAGTTGCCGTGACCGAAATTCTGGTCAAAGTAGGTGACAAGGTTGAAGCTGACCAATCCCTGCTGACTGTAGAAGGCGACAAAGCCTCTATGGAAGTACCTGCGCCAGAAGCGGGTATCGTTAAAGAGATCAAAATTGCATTAGGTGACAAGGTTTCTACCGGTTCCCTGATCATGGTATTCGAAGCTGAAGGTGCGGCAGTTGCTGCTGCACCTGCTCAAGCTGCAGCGCCAGCTCCTGTTGCAGCTGCCCCTGCGGCAGCCGCACAGCTGGAAGTCAACGTGCCGGATATCGGCGGTGACGAAGTGGCGGTGACTGAGATCCTGGTTAAAGTCGGTGACAGCGTTGATGCCGACCAATCTCTGCTGACTGTGGAAGGCGACAAAGCCTCTATGGAAGTTCCTGCACCGTTTGCCGGTGTGGTGAAAGAGATCAAAGTGGCGCTGGGTGACAAAGTTTCTACCGGCTCGCTGATCATGGTGTTTGAAGTGGCGGGTGCTGCACCTGCTGCCGCGCCAGTCGCAGCGGAGCCAGCCCCTGTTGCGGCGGCACCGGCTGTTGCTTCTGTCAAAGAAGTGAACGTACCGGACATCGGCGGTGACGAAGTTGCGGTGACTGAAATTCTGGTCAAAGTGGGCGACAGTGTTGATGCTGATCAATCACTGATCACTGTGGAAGGCGACAAAGCTTCTATGGAAGTGCCTGCACCGTTTGCAGGTGTGGTGAAAGCGCTGAAAATTGCCGTCGGTGACAAGGTGAAAACCGGTTCCCTGATCATGGAATTTGAAGTGGCTGGCGCTGCCCCTGCAGCTCCGGTTGCCGCAGCACCTGCCGCCGCCGCGCCGGCGCCAGTAAAAGCGGCTGCTGCACCTGCTCCGGTTGCGGCTGCGAAAGCGGAAGAGAAAGGCGAATTTGTTGCTAGCGATGCCTATGTGCATGCGACACCGGCGATCCGTCGTCTGGCGCGTGAATTCGGTGTAAATCTGGCAAACGTCAAAGGGTCTGGCCGTAAGGGTCGTATCCAGAAAGAAGACGTGCAGAACTATGTGAAAGAAGCGCTGAAACGTGCAGCTTCTGCACCAGCAGCTGGTTCAGGTGCTGGTCTGGGCGTGCTGCCATGGCCGAAAGTTGATTTCGCGAAATTTGGCGATATCGAAGAAGTGCCGTTGACGCGTATCCAGAAGATCTCTGGCCCGAACTTGCACCGCAACTGGGTGATGATCCCGCATGTTACGCAGTTTGACGAAGCCGATATCGGTGAGTTGGAAGCGTTCCGTAAAGAACAGAATATCATTGCTGACAAACAGCAACTGGGCTTCAAGATCACACCGCTGGTGTTCATCCTGAAAGCGGCTGCCAAAGCACTGGAAGCACACCCACGTTTCTGCAGTTCACTGTCAGAAGACGGCTCTACGCTGATCATGAAAAAATACATCCATATCGGTGTGGCGGTTGATACGCCAAACGGTCTGGTTGTACCGGTAGTTCGTGATGTGAACAAGAAAGGCATCTATGAACTGTCGAAAGATCTGGCTGAAATCTCGAAGAAAGCCCGTGCCGGTAAACTGACCGGTGCTGACATGCAGGGCGGCTGCTTCACCATCTCTAGCTTGGGTGGTATCGGCGGCACGCAGTTCACGCCAATCGTGAACGCGCCAGAAGTGGCGATCCTGGGTGTCTCTAAATCAGATATTAAGCCGAAGTGGAACGGTAAAGAGTTCGTACCACAACTGACTCTGCCACTGGCACTGTCTTATGACCACCGTGTCATCGATGGCGCTGATGGTGCGCGTTTCATTACGACACTGACTGGTGTGCTGTCCGACATTCGTCGTTTAGTGCTGTAATTTTGTCTGCCTCACCGGAAACGTGCTAGCTTTAGTGGGTTTCCGGTAGCAACTGAGATAGAAAATCGAGGTCATAATGAGTAATGAAATCAAAACTCAGGTTGTGGTGATTGGTGCGGGCCCCGCGGGTTATTCTGCTGCATTCCGTTCTTCTGATCTGGGATTAGACACTGTTCTGATTGAACGTTTCGGTACCCTTGGCGGTGTGTGTTTGAACGTGGGTTGTATCCCATCTAAAGCACTGCTGCACGT
>CAIZDF010000701.1 GCA_903931645.1 uncultured Tolumonas sp. | reverse complement strand
CTGATATTGCCGGTTTTAGGGTGGAAGCCATTGCTATAGGACTTAATGCTGCTGAGGTTGCATTCGACAGTGTCGGCTTTGCCGTAGTTGCGGGCTCTATGGAGTTTACTGCCGCTGTGGTAGTTATAGTATTCGTGTATTGACGACTGAGAGCTAAAGACTCGGGTGTTATCGCTGTATTTTGTGCAGGCAGTTCAATAGCTGTATTTAACGTATTCGATAGTGTCGGCTTTACGGTGGCAGCGAGTTTTGGTGTTACTGCATCAGGGTTAGTTTGCGTAGCGTCTAATGGTGCTGGAGCAGGATTTGCATTCATAATAAGGGCAAACAAATTTTCTGGCGTGGTATTTACCAAAATTGCGGCTAACGGGTCTTGTTTTGTCTCTGTGTCAATGCTTGATTGGGTTTTGGTGGCTTTATTGGTGGGTTCTCGAAGCGAAGAAATTTGTTTTTGTAACTGATTGTTAAAACCGGTGTTATCACCCATAGTTTTGACCGCAGGCTTATCAAGTAGCGAAGACTGCAAGGCTTTGATGGTTGATGGTGGCAAGCTAAACATCAACTTTTACAGAATATTTACGCGTTGCATGTTCATCTGTTTGCTTTTGGTCACGGATGATTTCTTCGCGAAGCATAGCGTTCTGCGCCCGTTGTGTCAGCGTGTTAAAGGATAGGCGTTTACGTTCGCTAAGTTGCCAATTAAGGCGTTCCTTTTCTACGAACTGCAGGCTGGTTTGCCATGCCTGATTTTGTTGGGCGACTGCCTTGTCAAGGTTTGCCAGGAATTGGTAGAAATTGCAGTAACCTGACACGGCGAGCCCTTGACTCATCTGGGTCTGAAGTTGGTCTGCATAGCTTTTACGATAATCCACCAACAAGTCAAGCTGTTGTTTGGCTTGATCTTGCTGTTGGTTGGCCTCGCCCATACGTTTAGCGGCAGCTTCGGATTGCCGTGTAGTGAGGTCGGTCAGAATATCGATAGCATTTTTTGTAGTCATGAATCATTATGATCTAAGGTCAAATGAATCAATTAATTGAATAGAGTAGAAAGTTCCTTTAAGCTCTGATCAATGCCGACACGCTCATCAATTCTTTGTTGTAGAAACGCTTCAATTTTTTCATGCTTGACTATCGCTTCGTCAAGTAGTCGATCCGTGCCCGTGGTGTAGGCACCGACATTAATCAGATCCCGATTGCGTTGATAGCTGGACATGAGTTGTTTGACCCGACGCGCCGTAAGTTGGTGTTCTTCAGTCGTAATGCCATGCATGGCGCGGCTGATGGATTGTTCGATGTCAATTGCCGGATAGTGTCCGGCTTCAGCCAGTGTGCGGTTAAGGACGATATGCCCGTCCAATATGGCACGAGCAGAATCGGCGATGGGATCTTGTTGGTCATCACCCTCTGTCAGTACGGTGTAGAATGCCGTGATTGAACCACCACCAGCTTGTCCATTGCCGGCACGCTCTACCAGTGCTGGTAATTTGGCAAACACCGATGGCGGGTAGCCTTTCGTGGCGGGAGGTTCGCCGATGGCTAGGGCTATTTCACGTTGCGCCATGGCATAGCGGGTTAACGAATCCATAATCAATAATACGTTTTTACCTTGGTCCCGAAAATGTTCGGCAATCACGGTGGTGTAGGCGGCACCTTGCAAGCGCAGTAGTGGTGGTGTGTCAGCAGGAGCGGCCACGACGACCGAGCGGGCCATTCCTTCGGTGCCTAGAATTTGTTCAATAAATTCTTTGACTTCGCGGCCCCGTTCGCCAATTAAGCCAACGACAATCACATCGGCAGCGGTGTAGCGTGCCATCATGCCGAGCAGAACGCTTTTACCTACTCCCGATCCTGCAAACAACCCCATGCGCTGGCCTCGACCAACTGTCAACATGCTATTGATCGCGCGAATGCCGACATCAAGTACGCAGGAGATGGGTTCGCGCAGTAGTGGATTGGCTGCTTGCACATACAAAGGCGCTGTTGTGTGTCCTCGTAAAGGCCCCAAGCTATCCAATGGCCGTCCCGTTGCATCCAGAACGCGACCAAGCAAAGCCTCGCCGACGGGTAGGCGGCGACCATGTTCAACGGGGGTGGGTGCGGGTTTTGGGGTATGAAAGAACTGTAGTGGCGGTTTTCCTGTTTCTGTGGGTAAAACCAGTGCGCCGGGTTGGACGCCTTCGACATCGCCCAAAGGCATTAGAAATAGTCGGTCGTTGCCAAAACCGACGACTTCAACCTCAAGTCGGTGACCACTGGAAAGCGGAACATAACACGGGCTACCAATAGCCAGTTTTAGACCGACTGCTTCCATAACCAGTCCTGCCACGCGCGTTACGCGTCCGGATATTTGCAAGGTTTCGGTCAGTTTAATTCGGTGTTGGCAATCTTCGAGAAACGAGTGCCACGGTGATTTGACAATATCCATAGGTTAGGACATAGTCAGCCAGTCAGTATTTTGACCTAATGACTGTTGCAGTCTTTGCCAGCGAGTGGATAGCGTGGCATCTATTTCGTTAGTCGCTGTTTCGATGCGGCAGCCGCCACGTTCTATGTTGGGATCGGCTAATAGTCGCCAGTTAGCCGGTTGTAACTCTTCACCTAGACTCGTTTGAACCAGTTCGATATCCAGTGGGTGCAGGTGGAGTGTGGAGGGTAACTGTAAAGAGGGAATGTTCTGTAATGCGTGTTCGATGATCGGTAGCAATAGTTCGGGACGAACGGGTAGTGCGGTTTTTAGCATGGCCTGTGCAATATCCAGGGAGAGTTCTAATAGTTGATTTGCGGTGTTTTCACGGGCTAGGTGAATCGCATTTTGATATTGCCTGTTAATGATTGATAACTCTTTGCTAATAGTCGTTATTTGCGCCTGACCTTCTGTCAGTCCTTGGGCGAGTCCTTGTAAGTGCCCTTGCGCATGACCTTCGGTTAGTCCGATGGCACGCCCTTCATCAAGTCCTATTTGATAGGCTTCGTCATACCCCGCTTGCTTTTCTTGCTCGAGTTGGAATATTTCTAGATTTTGCTCGATGTTTTCAGGGGTTGTATTTACATCTAGTGATGCCAGTTCCCAGCGTTGGTAAGCAGTCTGTTGAGGTAATTTATTCTTAGACATAGGAGTCGTCGCCTTTGACTAGCGAGATCTGACCCTCGTCAGACAGTCGGCGTATGATTTTCAGGATTTCTTTTTGCTGTTTCTCTACTTCTGATAAACGTACTGGCCCTTTTACTTCCAAGTCTTCTTGCATCATTTCGGCGGCGCGTTGTGACATGTTCTTAAGGATTTTTTCCTTTACTTCGTTTTTGGCGCCTTTGAGGGCAACAATTAGAGCCTCGGAGGGCACGGAGCGTAATATGGTTTGAATATGGCGATCGTCAATATCGACTATGTTATCAAAGACAAACATTTCATCAATGACTTGTTGAGCAATTTTAGGGTTAAGGTCAGTTAATTTTGATATGATCGAGGTTTCTAACTCTGCGTTCATATAGTTCATGATTGCAGCTGTGGCAGGGATGCCGCCTAGTGGCTTATTGGCATTGTTTTCATTACCATTTAACAAGGCGGTCAGAACATCGTTAAGCTCAAGAAGCGCAGCCGGTTGCACTCCATCCATTGTAGCTATGCGTAGCATTACTTCGTTACGGGTTTGCTCGGTGAGCTCGGTTATTATGTCGCTGGCGTGGTAGGGTTCCAGTTGCAGCAGGATGGTGGCGATTATCTGTGGATGCTCATGTTGAATCAGTGCGGCTACCGACTTTCCATCCATCCACTTTAAGCTCTCAAAGCCGCCGGTTTCTTTTTTTGTCAGAATGCGGTTAATTAATGAATTGGCTTTGCTGTCCCCCAATGCCAATGTCAGAACATTACGGATGTAATCATCCGAGTCAAGGCCCAAGGAGGTGTTGCTTTCAGTTTCCTGATGGAAGTCATCAAGTACGGTTTTCAGTAATTCATTAGAAACCGATTTCATGGCCGACATCGCTATGCCCAGTTTATGCACTTCGCGCGGCTCAAGAAATTTCATGACTTCTGCGGCTTCATCTTGTCCCAGCGCAAGCATTAGGATTGCTGCTTTTTTAACGCCGGCCTCACTCATTTTCGCTAACCCAGTTTTTTACGATGTTAGCTACCATCTGGGGATCTTCGGTGGCCATTTTTTTGGCGCTCTGCAAATAATCCTTCTGAATAGTCGGTGTGCTGGAAGGTGTTTCGCTTACTGTAGATGTAGAGTCTGTATCTGATTGTTCTTTGTTGGGTACCGGCACGACCAGCGGTGGTGGTGGTGATAAGCGTCTAAGCATAGGGCGTAACACGGCAAAATACAGGTACAAGATAATCAGGCCGGAAATCAGGTATTGGCCAGCTGTTTTAGCCATGTCCAGGGTGGCAAACTGTTTCCAGAATGGCGGTTCAGGCAAGATTTCTTCAGGCGTTATGGTGAAGGTAGTGTTGACTACGTTAAGCGAATCACCACGATCTTTACTAAAGCCCATGGCTTCTCTGACCAATCCTGTAATTTGTTCCTTTTCTGCATCGGTCAGAGGCTTCTGTACCGACTTGCCTTTTTCATCTATTTCAGTCTTGTTATTGACCAGCACGGCTACGCTCAAGCGCTTGATGTTGCCCATCGGGTGTTGGTCATAGCGGATAGTTTTGTCGATCTCGTAATTAATGGTACTTTCTTTTTGGGTATTTACGGGCGCTGTCGCTGCTTTGGATGAGGCTGGCGCTGGTGCTTGGTTGGAACTGGCTCCGGGTATGCCTCCGGCCTTATCGGTATCGCTGTTACTGGATTCGTTGGACTGCTCGCTACGTTTGGAAGCATTTTCCGACTTGCCGTTTGGCTTATAGGTTTCTGCGGCTTGCTCGCTGCGGGAGAAATCTACGTCGGCCGTGGCTTCTGCGCGTATATTGGCTGCTCCGACCATGGGTGTCAAAATCGATTCGATGCGCCGAACAATACCGTCTTGTAGTTCCTTTACATATTTTAACTGATTGGGGTCAAGCTGGTTATTATCGGCTGGGTTGTCGAGAGCGGACAGTAAGGCACCATTTTGATCTACTATGGTAACGTTCTTTGTTGTCAATTCAGGTACGCTGCTGGAAACCAGATGCATGATCGCGTTAACTTGTTGCTTGTCCAAGGTGCGGCCCTGATATAAATTAAGCAGTACCGAGGCAGTTGGTAGCTGCTTTTCACGCACGAATACCGTTGGCTTGGGTATTGCCAGATGAACGCGAGATGTCTGAATGCTGGCGATGGAATTGATGGAACGTGCTAATTCTCCTTCCAGAGCTCGCTGAAAATTTATCTGTTCAAGGAATTGAGATACCCCTAGCTTCTGATTTTCCATTAACTCAAAGCCCACTGTACCACCCTTAGGTAGGCCTTGGGTGGCCAGTTTTAGTCGGGCATCGTGTACCCGCTCTGCCGGCACAAGAATGGCACCACCACCATCTGCATATTGGTAGGGGATATTCATTTGTTGGAGGGCATCAATGATGGCGCCGCCGTCGCGGTCAGAATAGTTTGATAGCAGTACCCGATAATCAGGTTTTTGACCCCACATCCATACAGCCCCCATAATGCTCATCACTAAGGCAATGCCGGCTCCCAGTGCCAGATTTTTTCCAAAGGAGCTTTGTAAAAAGAGGTTGAATGCGTTAGTTTGTCCTTCAGATACCACAGATAAAAGACCTTGAAGTAATGGGGTTCGGGGTGGAATAGTTGACAGATAAGGGCATTATTGTTGAGAAAAGTTTATGGCGAGCTATAACATTATCAGGCCTGTGCTTGTATCTGTTTTCTGGAGTAGGGTGGTAAATTGATCGCTTATCAGTTTGTTGATGTAATTGAGCCATGATATATTGTTACTTTTTAAAATTTAAAGGTGCTGAAATGATCGCCATCGATAGTGGAAAAATTGCCGCCATGGTTGCGCAAATGCGTTCGGCTGTTGCTACCGTTCAAGCGCCTGTATCTCCTGTTATCGTAGGACAGACCCAGGGGAGCATTGATTTTGGTCAAGTTTTTAAGTCGCAAATGGATCAGGTTAATGGCCTTCATAAAGACGCCGAAAAACTCGGTGAGCGTTTTTCGCTCGGGGATGACTCCGTCAATATGTCAGACGTTATGATTGCTTCTCAAAAGGCCAGCATTGCCTTGCAAGCTACTGTACAAGCTCGCAATAAATTGGTTACTGCTTATCATGATATCATGAATATGCAGGTTTAAAGTGCGATTCAAAGATGAAAAAAACCAGAACAACTCATTAGGCTTATTTTTGACTTGGCGGTAACGCAGCTTCAATCTTGTATAGCCAAGCTAGCAGTTCTGCAACGACTCTATAAAGGGTAGGCGGGATTTCCTGATCGAGTTCCACATCCATCAACAGCGCCACTAATTCACGGGATTCATGAACATGAACACCATTTTCTTTGGCGAGATTAATAATTTGCTCGGCAATCATGCCCTTGCCTGACGCCACAACTTTTGGTGCGCCACCACCAGGTTGGTAGGTTAAAGCAACTGCATTCCGTAACGATTTAGGCTTGTTAGGCGTCATGATCTTGTATGGTGATATTGTCCAAAGCAGCGCCTGACGCGGCCAGTGACAAAATGAGTTGGTCAATTGCGTTTTTTAGTGAGTCCGTCGTTGCTTCATTTTGCACATTGACGTGTACTTGCACATGTTCACCTTGCAGGTGAATAGTCGCATTAATTTGTCCTAGTTTGGCTAGTTGAAAGTGTACTACAGTCTGCCAGGTTGGATCTTGATTGGTTTCAGGCTTCGCAGTCTGGTGGTCTGGGTCTTTACTTATTTCCCATTGGAATGCATGACCCGGCCACAGTTCGCCCTGCCAGGCAAAGCGCTTATTCTCGAGGGTATCGAGTTGAAAAGGCAGCCATTGGGTCTGTTGATCGGTAGCGCCAGTGCTCGTTTTTGCTGAATCAGGAAGATTTTGTGGTTCTTGATGAATCTGCGCCAAGTTACGCTCACCCTCAACCCATTGGCGCAAATGAGCTTCGTAAAACACGCCGCTATTGTCTACTGATTTGTGTAGTTGCGCTGCTACCGCAGTCGGGTCTGTATTAGCAGAACCAAACAACGGTGCTGTCCCTTTTATCCGTGGCGTGCTCTGCTCCTGGCTATTGATATTAAGCGCTTTATCAATTAATTGAGCGGCATTACTTAATGTGACGGTATTGGTGGATGTTAGTAAGTTGACGGTAAAGGTCGGTCTTTGTCCACTTGATAGTACCGTTAATTGCACGGCGTCACCCACCTGAAGGCCCTTAGGTAAAAGCATTTTTATATCAGTATTCGTCGCCGGTTGTTGCGAATTATTTTGTACTCTTATCAGGGAACTGCCATCGGTTAGTTTGGCTAGGACTTGTCCTTGTAGGGTTTTTCCAATAGCGATCTGGTCCAGTTTAAAAATACCGTCTCGGCGAGGATCGGCTATAGTTTCTGATGGACGTAATGAACTGACTGCCGATATAGGCGAATTACTGGCTAAGTCAACTTTGGGGGGTATCATAATTATTAAGCGTATCGTTGGCCGTATTGGAAAGTTCAAGCTTGCGCTGGGTTCCCATGGTATTAATCAGTATTGACAGTTCATTCAAAAAGGGGTGAGTGATGTCGCGTATGGCGCGATCATTTTTCATAATCTCCTGAATAAGTTGTACTTTTTTCTTGCGTAAATCGCCACTCAAAGGCTCCGTAAAGCCTTCTGTTTTAAGAATGGTAACATATTTACTGCAGCGTAATTCTAGTGCAGACATTTGTTCCCAGTCACGGATATTTGCAGCTTCAAGCATTTGTCCGGTCAGGATTCGCACATGCTCGTAAACGGCGATGGTTTGTATGTTATTTAGCATAATTTAAAGTGTGTCCTAAGCTGTTTTTCCAAGAGGCTAGAGGCTTAGTCAAAAAATAGTTGTTGAATTCATCTTAGCCATCGGTATCTGAATTTTTAAGACAGTGATTGATGTTATCAATGTGCAATTTTAGGTTATTATCACTTAAAAAAGGGCTCGCCAATTGGTTGAACTAGCAGGCAAAACTCTGGGTGTAATTGATATTGACACTACCACTATACCTGTTGCCAATACTATCTCGCTCAATGATCGACTTTAATTCCTCCAGATCTGTTTCTGTAGCATCGTTCAGAGACTGTCTGGATATTTGATGTGCGGCATTATTGGTGTTGCCGAACCACTGAATACCTACATAGGTAGTCCTCTTGAATGACCTAAATTTTTAATATAACGCTTAAATTCTATATGGCAACACTGTCATTATGGAAGTTTCTGCAATATTGGCTGCTAAAGTCATCTATTAGTGTTCCTTTTTTAAAGGCGATTCACTAAACAGGATGAGCTTACCAGATGCTTTTATAAGGTATCAATCAGGTTTTAGCGACTAGGAGTCAATAAAAATGCCTGTTATTCAGCGTTTTGATTTTATGCAACAAGGTTAAGATACTAAAAAAATATGGTAATGATGTTCTTGATACCTTTCGAATTTGTGAAATCCAGGCAAGTACGGATTTTATTAATAACTTCTTTACTCACCCCTTGTCCCCCCCTTTTTTCGTATAAGGTGCGTTATATGCTAATACTGCAATCTAAATTTGGTAAATACTTAACTTTAATGATAAGTCTCTCGCTTACGATTATAGTACTGGTCGGTAGTAGTGCACTTTACGAACTGGATAAGTCCAGAGATACGATGTCTCGTCTTTATTCAGAAAACATGAAAAGCGTGGATACGCTTAATAAAATTAAATTTTTAATGCTGGATAATCGTACCCAGTTTCGCGTGGCACTCTCTAATGTTTTGGTCATATCAGGCTTGGACGCCAAGCCTGAACTTGCTCTGGAACCAGAGCTTGCCCGAAAATCTGCGGCCACTATCAATAGTAATATGGAAGCTATTAATACCTTGTGGAGCAGCAATTTTACGAACATTGCCGATGCGCAAGAAAAGCAGTTGGCCAAAGACTTTACTGATGCCCGCAGACAATATATTGAGCAGGCAGTAAAACCCATTATTAACGCCTTGAATGTTATAAATTATCAGGATGCGAAAGGACATGCCGTAATTGCTCTCGAACTCTTTGTTGCCGCCAATGCCAACATCGATAAGTTGATAGATTTTCAGTTTGCTAACGCAGAAAGCAAAAACATAGCAGCTACAAGTCGCTTTGAAACCTTGCGAATTACTTTTGCTGTTTTTATGATTGGTGTATTACTTATCATGGGTTGGCTGGGGCAATTTATTATTCGTGGCTACAGTCGTTCGTTAACTGCCGTCCTTAATGCCTGTGAGGCAATGGATCGAGGTGAATTTAATCACGTTATTGAGGTGGAAGGCAACGATGAGTTTAGTAAGATAGCAATGGCACTAAGATCCAGTCAGGCTGAGATCAATCGCTTCAGCGAAGAGAGTCTGCGTATCAAGTTGGCGTTGGATAAAACCTCGGTTGGGATAATTATTGTCAATAATGACCGTATTGTTACTTATCTTAATGCGCGGGCTGTTTCTTACTTACATCATGTAGAAGCCAGTATACGTGAGAGGATGCCACAGTTTGATGCTGATCGTGTAGTGGGTATGAATATTGATAGTTTCCATAAAGACCCTGCACATCAGGCCGCTATGCTGGGTAAGCTTACCGATAAGGTTGAAGGCGAATTTACCCTAGGTAAAGATCATGTGAAAATCATTGCGACTGCTATTTTCGGCACCAACAATGAGCGTCTGGGTACGGTTGCCGAATGGCATGATCGCACCATACAGAATGTCTCAGAGATTGAGTTGTCTGATATGATCAGTAAGGTAATCGAGGGTAATTTAACAAAGCGAATCGATCATTCTAATTTGCACGGTTTCTTCAAAAAATCAAGCGTTGGATTTAACACGATTGTGGAGGTTGTTGATGCCTGGATGAACGAATTTGGTCGAATTTTCTCCAGTATTGAGAAGGGCGATTTGACACAGAGAATCGATGATGACAGCGATGATACGGGCTCGTTTATTGCCTTGGGCCGAAATGCCAACAACACTATCGACAATCTTCATAAACTAATAGAGCAAATTACTTGGGCGGCTGAAGCGATTGCTTCTGCCAGTAGTCAGATTGCCGAAGGTAATACTGACCTCTCTCAGCGCACTGAAGAGCAGGCGTCGTCACTGGAAGAAACGGCTGCCAGTATGGAGCAGTTTGCTGCAGCCGTTAAAAATAATGCCGAAAATTCAAAGCAGGCCAATCAGTTGGCAGTGGCGACTTTTGATGTGGCCGCAAAAGGTGGCGTAGTAGTGAATGAAATGGTTCAGACCATGGCCTTTATTAATGAATCCTCCAACAAGATTGTCGATATTATCTCGGTCATGGACAGCATTGCTTTTCAAATTAATATTTTGGCGCTCAATGCGGCGGTGGAGGCGGCTCGAGCAGGTGAGCAGGGGCGTGGCTTTGCGGTAGTGGCTAGTGAAGTTCGCTCCTTGGCACACAAAAGCGCCGATGCTGCCAAGGAAATTAAGTTACTTATTTTCGACTCGGTTAAAAAAGTTGAAAGTGGTTCAAAATTGGTGTCCGAGGTTGGAACTACGATGACGGAAATAATCTCTTCAGTTAAGCATGTTACCGATATTACCAACGAAATTAGTGCTGCTTCCTCTGAGCAGAGTGTTGGTATTGATCAGGTCAATCAGGCTATCATGCAGATGGATAGTGTTACTCAACAAAACGCCTCGCTGGTGGAAGAATCTGCCGCTGCTGCTGCATCAATGGCAGAGGAGGCGCAAGTTCTGTTGAAAATAGTCGGTGAGTTTAAGCTGACTAAAACCAGTTCAACTCCATCAGCAAGAGCAAAAGTAGCGCGTCCGGTCACGCAACATCGGAGTAAAGCGACCCCAGTCAAGATGGTGCGTAGTAAGCCTAAGTTGTCGAATTCTTCTGATTCCAATGGCTGGGAGGAGTTCTAGGGTCTAGTTACTTTAACTGGGATAAAAAATAACGGAATTAGACCTGGCAGGTTTATAAAATCTGCCAGGCCTGCTCCGTTTTAAGGTGATCGCTCTCTTACGGAATCTATAAATGACAAAATTCATGTTGATTGGCTGTGATCTATGGCAATGAATCTAGATTTAGATGGGCTGGGACGTGATTTTGAGTTCACTGAAACAGATTTTCAGGCTATCAGACAGCTTATTTATACATATGCAGGAATCAGTCTGTCCAATACCAAGAAGGCTATGGTGTACAGTCGGGTAGGACGACGCCTTCGTGCTAACGACTTTATTCGCTTTTGTGATTACCTAGATTTTCTCAAAGCCGGTGACAAGGTAGAGTGGCAGGCTTTTGTTAATGGACTAACAACTAATTTGACTTCATTTTTTCGCGAGAAACATCACTTTCCCATTCTTGCTGAGCATGTTCACAGTATCGGGCATAATCACCCCATTAAGTTATGGTGTTGTGCCGCGTCTACCGGTGAAGAGGCCTACACTATGGCGATGACCATGGTGGATGTGTTTGGCAGTTACACACCGCCGGTGCGTATCTTGGCCACCGATCTTAATACGCAGGTACTGAAAACGGCTGCAGATGGCATCTATCCTATGGAGCGCGTTGAGAATCTGTCAACTGATGTGTTGCAGCGATTTTTCCTAAAAGGTACGGGCAATAATGCAGGTTGTGTACAGGTACGCCAGGAATTGAGAGATATGATTAGTTTTCAGCAACTTAACTTGCTTGATGAAAATTGGCCGATTCATAGTCCGTTTGATGCTGTTTTTTGCCGTAATGTGATGATCTATTTTGATAAGCCGACCCAACATAAGGTTTTGCAAAAAATTGTGCCTGTTATGCGTCGTGATGCGCTGTTTTTTGCTGGGCATTCGGAAAACTTTCATCATGCACAGGAGTTGTTCTCCTTACGAGGTAATACGGTTTATAACGTCGCCAATGAAGCGTTTCATTTGAGTGTTTCTGGTCGATGAGTTCTGATTGGTATGAGGACAATGTTGCGCCCAAGTTGTATTTTGATACTGCTTTTGATGTTGAGGCAGCGAGAATTTTACCGGGTGGATATTACGCGACTCCAAGCGATATGATGTTGGTCACTACTCTGGGATCTTGTGTAGCTGCTTGTATTCGTGATCCTCTTAATGGTATCGGCGGTATGAACCATTTTATGTTGCCGGAAAATATTCAAGAACAGGGGGGGTGGGGTTCAAGTTCTGCCCGCTACGGTGCTTATGCAATGGAGATGCTAATAAACCAACTGCTTAAAATGGGTGCCAGACGGCAAAATCTGGAGGCCAAGTTATTTGGCGGAGGTGCCGTTATTAAGCACATGAAAACAGTTAATATTGGTGAGCGTAATGCAATATTTGCTCTGGATTATCTTAAAATCGAAGGTATTCCGGTCGTTTCGACGGATCTGCTGGATATATATCCGCGCAAGATATGTTATTTCCCTCAGAGTGGTAAAGTTCTGGTTAAAAAGCTTTACAGCTTACATAATAATGAGATTCTTAACCGCGAGCAGGATTATCAGATACTGCTGAAAAAATCAAAAGTGGAAGGAGATATCGAGTTATTTACTTAAATTGTAAGCACGAGGCTTTTTTTCTACTATGTTTTTTGGTGAGTTGAAAATTATCGTCATTGATTACATCTTCAAATGCTGTATGCTTCTAGGTTATTTTTAAATTAAATTAAATTAATGTGAGCTTATACTATTAAAACCCCTATCAATCCTGCCAAAATCATTGTAGTTGACAATCACGATCTTATTCGCCTTTTCGTAATGTACGCTGTTAACGAGACAGATCATCTTCGTGTTGTGGCAAGTACCGGTGAGGGTGGCGAAGTGCTGGCGTTATGCCGAGAGCATTCGCCCGATCTTTTAATGCTGGATATTATGCTAAATAATCGTGATGGCATTGATATACTGGTACAGGTAAAAAAAGAATTTCCTAATCTGCCTGTGTTGATGATGACAGCACATGACGAAAATAAATATGGGATTCGCTGTTTCCAGGCCGGTGCTTCGGGTTTTCTTAACAAACAATTTGCGGGTGCCCAGTTACTGACGGCGATTGATTGCATTCTTGCCGGAAATAAATACATTACACCCTCAATGACACAGATACTGGCTAATTGGGCGCATACAGGAATACAGGGTAATGTTTACGAAGCCCTTTCAGCTAGAGAATTTCAGACCATTCAATTAATCGCCAGTGGGATATCTGTCGGTGATATTGCCGGACAACTACATTTGTCCGTTAAAACCATCAGTATGTATCGATCTCGTATTTTGCAAAAATTGGCGCTACGCAATAACGCAGATATTATGCGTTTTGTATTCGATGATAATTTGGTGATGGATAAGCGTGAGTAATCCGCCATACACTATAGAATCTCAGATAAATTTTCAATCCCAATTGATAGGCCTGCTATTAAATAACCTATCTTGTAAGACAAACCCTGTAGTTTGCGTTCTTTTGTCTGTATCAGTTAGCAGCGCTAGGCTCATTTACGATTACTAGTCGATCAGTCGATAATAGCTATAATCACTATTATTTATAGTGTTATATAGTATTAATGAGATAGAATATGAGTGTAAATAATATGATGCAGGAAATTCGTGACATTAATCTAAGTTATCTGATGCTGGCTCAACATTTTATCCGAACCGATAAAGATGAAGCTGTTTTTCGTTTGGGTATCAGTCTAGAGATTGCCGATTTACTTGGCGATTTGAGCATCGCCCAGGTTATGAAGCTGGCTGGTGGACCCACTATGCTAACCCGTTTTCGTTTTGATGATGTCGCTATTCTTGGCATGCTGACCCACGATAGTAAAGTGCAGTCCATGGCTCACTTACATGCATCAATTTTGCTGGCTAGACAGCCCGTAGAGACAATATGCTGATCATGCAGGGGTTAATTTAATACCCGATATCAGGATCATTTTTACTGTTTTTTCTGATTATAAAGGTTAAATTTAGATGACCAAGAAACCCAAGAGTGTTCTTGATGAATCGAAAGAAATCAAGCTTGCTGTTGAACTAATCCAGTTTGGTGCCCGATTGCAACTGCTGGAATCTGAAATATCACTTTCTCGTGATCGCTTAATCAATCTTTACAAAGAACTGCGTGGAGAGTCTCCACCCAAAGGCATGTTGCCTTTTTCGGTCGATTGGTTCTTGACTTGGAAGCCCAATATTCACTCATCACTTTTTTTAGGTATCTACCGGCAACTGGTAGAGCATACGGATGCGAGTGGTATTCAGGTGATTATTAAGGCTTATAAGCTTTATCTTGAACAAATCCCGCCCGACGAGGGCGATGAACCCATTCTGTCGTTGACGAGGGCTTGGACACTGATTCGCTTCCTGAATAGTTTTATGTTAACCGTCACCCCCTGTGAAACCTGTGGTGGTGAATTTGTCGTTCAACCGTATGCTCAGCACCATTTTGTTTGCGGTTTGTGTCATGTGCCCAATCGGGCTGGAAAAACACGTAAGGTGGCGGTTGAAACTCGGTTAATCTCAGTCGTTTGATTAGCTAATTTAAATGAACAAAACGATCGCGGCGTCACCGCAATGGATATCTCTTTTAATCCTGTTATGTGGTTGGTTAATCAGTCGGGTTCTTTCCATTGCAACAGTTGATGTGTTAGGTCTCGACTTTTCGCCTGGAATGTTGGTATGGTGTCAAGTCAGTCTTGCCGTGGCTATGACTTTTTGTCTTTCGCTGCCCTCTTGGTGGTTGATTATTAATGCGGCTTTTCCTACGGCTGTATTTTACGCAATGGCACTAAACTGGCCGCCGATCGTATTTATGGTGGGACTGCTAGTATTGTTATTAATTTATGGAGCCGTTTTTCTGACTCGAGTGCCCTATCATCCATCGCCTTCAAAGGTACATGCCTTGGTGGAAAAACTGGTCCCAGAAGGTTCTGATCAGCAGTTTCTGGATTTGGGTAGTGGTATGGGAGGAATGTGTCTGCATCTGGCAGTCCGGCGTCCAGACTGTAAGGTATTCGGCATTGAGATGGCCCCTTTGCCCTGGTTGGTCAGTTGGCTGCGGGCACGCTATAGTTTTATACCTTGTGAGTTTGTGCGTGGTGACTATCAAAATCATTCTTTGCAAAATTACAGCGTTATTTTCGCTTATTTGTCGCCTGCAGCCATGTCGGCGTTATGGGAGAAGGCCTGTCTGGAGATGAAGCCTGGCGCTTTACTGGTAAGTTATGAGTTTGGCATTCTTGGGCAGTCGATAATGCCGACATATTCCACGAATAAAACTGGGGCGGCGCCATTGTATGTTTGGCGAATGGGTTCAAATTCTGTTTTAACACCGATGAGAAGTAATACGTGGCGATAATTATTGGTTATGTTATTGTCTTGGCCTCTGTGTTTGGTGGCTTTGTTTTAGCCGGTGGGCATGTGGCTGCGCTGTTTCAGCCGCTTGAGTTATTGATGATTCTTGGAGGTGCTTTCGGAGCCTTTGTGGTCGGTAATGATATTAAAATAATTAAGGCAACTATGAAGGTGATGCCTACCTTGTTAAAAGGTTCAAAGCATACGCGTCAGCTTTATATTGAATTGTTACTGTTGCTTTACCGCGTGCTAAGTAAGATTCGTACCGATGGCCTGATGTCCATTGAAACGGATGTCGATAACCCTGCGGATAGTCAGTTGTTTGCTAATTATCCTCTGGTGATGGCTGACCATCATGCCGTGGAGTTTCTCACTGATTATTTACGCTTGATGGTGTCTGGAAATACAGATCCTTTCCAGCTCGAAAACTTGATGGATAACGAAATTGACACCCATCATGCCGAGGGTGAATTTCCTGTGCATTGCATAGCAAAAATAGGTGATGGTTTGCCGGCTTTTGGTATTGTTGCAGCTGTAATGGGGGTCGTCCATACTATGGAGTCTGTTGGTTTGCCGCCTGCGGAGTTGGGCATGTTGATTGCTCATGCTTTGGTGGGAACTTTTCTGGGGATTTTACTTGCCTATGGTTTTGTAACGCCGTTGTCCGGTCTTGTTGAATATAAACTACACGAATCTGCCAAACCGATGCATTGCATTAAAGTCACGCTTATTGCCAGCCTGAATGGTTATCCGCCGGCATTGGCAATTGAATTTGGTCGTAAAGTTTTATTTTCTACCGAGCGTCCGTCATTTATGGAAGTCGATGAAGAAATCAGACGGTCAAAGAAAGGTTAAGTAGATATGGCAAATGATACAGAGTCACGGCCCATAGTAGTTAAGCGTAAAAAAGTGATTAATGGGGGAAGTCATGGTGGTGCATGGAAAATAGCTTATGCTGATTTTGTGACGGCTATGATGGCATTTTTTCTGTTAATGTGGCTACTCGGTTCGGTTGATGGGACTACTCGCGGCGGCATTGCTGAGTACTTTAAGACACCGCTAAAAGTCTCTCTGTCAGGTAATGGTAGTCTTGGGGAAAGTGCGATTATTCTTCATGGCGGCGGTAAAGATCTGACTATGACGACTGGGCAGTCCACTAATAAGTCCCCGGCAGCATCCTCCAAGATCCTCGAACTAAAGAATACCCAAGAATCAGTAGCGCGAGAGGAAATGATCAAAATGCATGGCATGAAAAGTAAGTTGGATACGCTTATTAAATCCGATGTTAAGCTTCAGCCTTATGGAAAACAGCTGTTAATTGATGTTACCACTGAGGGTCTGCGTATTCAGATTGTCGATGAGAGTAATCGCCCTATGTTTGCTCTGTCCAGTGCTGAATTAGAGTCTCGTGCACGCGATATTCTTCGTGAGTTAGTACCGACCTTAAATGTTATGCCCAACAAAATTAGTTTATCCGGACACACCGATGCCAAGCCATTTGCTCAAGGAAGTAAGGTTTATAGCAATTGGGAGTTATCATCTGATCGTGCCCATGATGCACGTCGTGTTTTGGTAGACGCTGGAATGGATGAATCCAAGTTGATGCGGGTAATAGGGTTGTCATCATCGGTTTTATTGGATGAAAAAGATCCATTGAATCCGATTAATCGACGCATTAGCATCATTCTTTTGAACAAGCGAGCTGAGCAATCTGCTGCCAGCGAGGGGCAGCGACAAATTGCTCCCCCATTGGATCAGTTTCTCCCTGAGTCCAAATGACTTTGCAAAAGTGTTATGCTATACGTAAACAGAGGTTTCTTCAGAGTCTACGTATCTACTGAACATCGTTTTTACTCCATATAGATAATAATCAATAATCCCTCAGTCCAGCGCATTAAAAAATACTTTTCCGCAAGATATTTAAGCGTGTCAAAGGGATGCTCGGCAGTGCGTCAATCTAGTCGGTATCATCAATATCAGGTCGTTTTTGCCCTGTTCTTTTCTCTTTAATACCTTACTTGTTGTCCTAAAATAGCCAATACTATTGGCCTAAAGAGGAGGCAGGTGTCGTATGAGTAATAATTTGGAAGATATTGATGATCTGTTTGAACAGGCTGCGACGGAGTCGGATATCATTGTTCTGCCTAAAGTAGTTTCTGAGGTACCGGGGATTTTAAGTGCGCCTGTTGAAAATCAGGCTTTATATGATCGTCTGGGTTCTGTGGTGCGTCAATTGCATGATGCGCTACAACAATTAGGCTATGGACAAATTTTAGATGATACGTTAAGAGACATCAGTGATTCTCAAGACAGGCTTGAATATATTGCATCTCTGACTGAGCAGTCTGCCAATAAGGTATTAAATGCAGTAGACGAAGGTTTACCTGTCCAAGATGAGCAAATTAAAAAAGCCGGTGATTTGGAACAGCGTTGGAATGATATGCTCGTTGGCGAGTTTGCCTCTGCTGAGTTAAAGTTATTGGTGATTGATTCTTGCAGTTTTACCAACGAGGTAGTCAGAAATGCGGAAGCTGAAAAAGCGCGTCTGATGGATATTATGATGGCGCAGGATTTTCAGGATATTACCGGACAGATTATCAAAAAAGTCGTGACACTGACACAAAAGCTGGAAAAAGAGCTCACTCAGTTATTACAGGATTATGCAGTTACGTCCCTACCCAATAAGTCTGTTGATTTACTTACGGGGCCCTCTATTCCTGATTTGGCAATGGATCAAAATGATGTCGACAGTATGCTTGCAGATTTGGGTTTCTGAGCAAGCGTCGATTGACGTTGTATGGAAAGGATGATGGTATTGATTTTAGGCGTGTTTTTTTGCGTGAAGCCTTTGGGTTGTCGATATATCTGCAAGTTTACTTGAATAAATTGAGAAAATATTATGTTTGAGAGTACTGAATCAACATCCAGTTATGGGCTTTCCTCGATCGGAGACAGCGAATCAATAGGTCAGGAGTTTTTATCTTTTACCTTGGGGCAGGAAGAGTATGCTATCGATATTTTGAAGGTCAAGGAGATTCGTGGCTACGAGACGGTTACACGGATCGCCAATGCGCCTGAATTTATCAAAGGCGTTATTAATCTTCGCGGAATTATTATTCCGATACTGGATATGCGTATCAAATTCAATCTTGGGACACCTGTTTACAACGAGTTTACTGTTGTTATTGTACTCAATATCAGTGGTCGAATAATGGGGGTCGTGGTGGATGGCGTGTCTGATGTCATTATGCTCAACAACAATCAAATCAAGCCACCTCCAGAAATGCGGGCCGCATTTAATACAGCTTATCTCATTGGATTAGGTACTATAGACGATCGGATGCTTATCCTGATAGATATTGACAAGTTGATGTCGAGCGATGAAATGGGCTTGATTGAATCTGTTAATGATTCATCTGTTAACTAAAATAATGACCATTATTAAAGTCCTCATTGTCGATGACTCTGCGTTAATTCGTTGCGTATTGACTGAGATGATCCAAAGCCAACCTGATATGGAAGTTGTAGGGACGGCATCAGATCCTTTGATTGCAAGGGATTTAATCAAGCAGACTAACCCTGATGTGCTAACGCTTGATATTGAGATGCCCCGTATGGATGGGCTGGATTTCCTAGAAAAACTCATGCGATTAAGGCCGATGCCAGTGGTGATGGTGTCATCGCTCACTGACAGAGGATCTGAAATCACTCTGCGGGCGCTTGAATTAGGCGCGGTTGATTATGTGACAAAACCCAAGTTAAGTATCAAAGCTGGAATGCTGGAATATACACAACTGTTGGCCGATAAAATACGGATTGCTTATCAAGCGGGTATGAAAATGAATTTTCGTACCAATATGGTAAAGAAATCTCTTCAGTATGAGCCATTGCCTCTGGTTGGAAATCGGTTTCTTAGTACCGAGAAATTGATTATTGTCGGCGCATCAACGGGAGGTACAGAAGCCATTAAGGCATTCTTGGTGCAAATGCCTGTCGATTGCCCAGGCATTCTCATTACCCAACACATGCCGGAAGGTTTTACTACGTCGTTTGCTCATCGGCTTGATAGCCTGTGTAAGATTAACGTTATGGAAGCCATGGGGGGTGAAAGTATTTTACCTGGGCACGCTTATATTGCCCCCGGACATTCGCACATGCTACTGGCTCGTAGTGGTGCCAATTATATTATCCGCCTAGATCAAGGGCCTACGGTGAATCGACATCGCCCTTCGGTGGATGTTCTGTTTCGCTCGGCAGCCCTACATGCAGGGAAGAATACCGTAGGTGTCATTCTAACTGGGATGGGAAGAGATGGGGCCTTGGGGTTATTGGAAATGAAAAAAGCGGGTGCATACAACTATGCCCAAGATGAACATTCTTGTGTGGTTTTTGGCATGCCCAAGGAAGCGATTGAGATTGGCGCGGTACACGAGGTGGCGTCGATATCCAGATTGGCAGGCATGGTAATGGACCATTTTGGCAAGCACGCGGTGAGCGTACGTGAGGAATTGATGCCACTGGCACAACCTATGATCACAAACATTAAAGATTAAGTTCCCGGAGTAAGTAAGTATGTCTGATTTAAATAATCTGCGTTTTTTAGTAGTAGACGATTTTTCTACTATGCGTCGAATTATTCGCAATTTGTTGAAAGAGTTAGGTTATATCAATGTTACTGAAGCCGAAGATGGTAAGAGTGCTCTTGTCCTGTTAAAGCGGGATTCATTTGATTTTATCGTTTCCGATTGGAATATGCCGGGTATGAATGGTTTGGAGTTATTGCAGGCTGTGCGTGAGGACTCCACTCTGTGTAAGATACCTATGTTAATGGTGACCGCAGAAGCCAAGAAAGAGAATATTATTGCCGCCGCCAAAGCAGGTGCCAGTGGTTATATTGTAAAGCCTTTTACCGCTGCGGTACTGGACGAAAAAATCGGTAAGATTCTTGAAAAACAGAATAAATCTCTATGACAACAATGGACGACCACATCAAGCCAGTACAGGTTATTCTATTTTCCAACCTGCCTAATATAGTTGATTTGCATCTTGCAGAGGCCGCAGATGATGTATGTCAAACACGCCTTATTCTGGACGAAGCAATCATTCAGCTTGAACGCAGTTTTTATGGTATTCAAGACGAGTTGGCGCAGCAACCTAGACTGGCGGAGACGACTGGAAATGATATGAGCGTGGACAGATTGAGAGCACATCTTCATCAAGCCATCATCGGGCTGCAATTTCATGACCTGACAACCCAGTTGCTTCAACGTATTAATGCTCGGTTCGATGGCTTGCGCGAGATGTTGGTCATGATGGATTACAAAAAAACAAGGGTCAGTGATCATGATCAAACCGAAGATCTGTCCTTCTATCTAACAGAAACTGATGAAACGCTGGCAGCGCTCAGCATAAAATTACAGTGTACGTTGAGTAAATCTCTACGGCAGGAACATATGGGAAGTGGCGATATTGAATTATTCTGATCTTTCCAGTATTAATAACCAGGAATACTTATAATGAAAACTATACTTGTTGTTGATGATTCGAGATCATTGAGACAAATGGTTGCTTTCTGTCTTACCAGTGCCGGCTATCAGGTCCGTGAGGCGGTTGATGGCGTCGAAGCCTTGGAAATTATCCAAGAGCAACAATTTGATTTGGTATTGACTGATCAGAATATGCCGCGTATGGATGGATTGGCCTTTATCGAAAGCTTGCGCACACAACCGGCTTATCAAAATACACCTATTTTGATGTTGACAACCGAATCAAGTGATGAAATGAAAGCGAAAGGTCGTGCTGCGAAAGCAACTGGTTGGCTGGTGAAGCCTTTTGATCCGGAAAAATTGATCTCAGTCGTCCAAAAAGTCATAGGCTAAGCACGTGGGAGGTATCTGTATGAACATGGACATTAGTCAGTTTTCTCAAATATTTTTCGATGAAGTCGAAGAACTGCTGGACGATTTGGAGAGACTGGTTCTCACAGTTGACATAGAGACTCCGGATTCCGAAGATATTAACAGTATTTTTCGGATCGCCCATTCAATCAAGGGGGGGGCGGCTACTTTTGGCTTCTCTGATCTAATCGATATCACGCATGAACTGGAATCGATGTTGGACAAAATCCGTCATGGCGAACTTAAATTTACGTCAAGACATCAAGAGATTTTACTGCAATCACGGGATGTGCTAAAAATGCAGATCGATGGACTCAGGTTAAATAAGTCCGTCGATAATGAAAAAATAGCTGAAGTGAGAGCAATGGTTGTTGAGACCATGATTGATACGGCTGCTTTGTCATCAGCTCTTCAGGCATTGGATGTGCATAAAGATAATTTGATCGTTGCAGGCTCAGGTTGTGCTTATGCAAGACACTTCCAAATTGATTTGCCAGCGATGTCTCAGATAGATGTCGAAGCTTTAACGGAGGAGTTGGCGTTGCTTGGGGATCTAACCGTGAGTTCATCGAATGTTGAGCACACTGTTTTGGATTTGTATACTAACGACGGAAGCTTGGAAATTCTTGCCTTATGTTCTTTTATTCTTGATCCGGATGATGTTCATGTTAATGAAATTATGGGTGATGGTGGCCTGAGTAAGAATGCGCCCATTGTGAGTCAAGCACAGGAACCTGAAGATTCCTGTTTTGGATTTTTTGATTCACCCTCACTCTTTGTAGCGCCGATAAAAGAAGCAATAGTCTTACCTGAGGTATCTTTACCCGCTCCAGTTCAGATGCCAGTCAAGAAAATACCGGTCAAGGCTGATACGGTGACAGCGGTTACTGAATCCTCTACCGTTCGGGTAAGTATTGAAAAAGTAGATCAACTAATCAATTTGGTCGGCGAACTGGTCATTTCCCATGCCATGATTACAAAACGCGCAGAGGGTTTGGACGCTGCACAGCATGAAATGTTGTTAAATGGTATTACCCAGTTGGGCAATAATAGTCGCAGCTTACAGGAGTCGGCAATGTCCATGCGGATGATGCCAATGGATGTGGTTTTTTCCAGGTTTCCTCGTATGGTTCGTGAACTTTCAGGTAAACTTGGAAAACAAGTTACTCTGGAAACGAAAGGTAACGCCATTGAATTAGATAAGGGACTGATTGAAAAAATCGTTGATCCATTGACTCATTTAATCAGAAATAGTATTGATCATGGCATTGAAAGTCCGGATATTCGCGCACAATCCGGCAAGCAAAAAATGGGGCGCTTGAGTTTATCTGCCTCGCATCAAGGGGGGCATGTGGTGATCAAGGTGATTGATGATGGCGCAGGCTTGAATCGCCAAAGAATTCTTCAGAAAGCTGACGAACAAGGTCTTCCAGTAGACGACGATATGTCTGATGAAGACGTCTGGAAATTGATTTTTGCTCCCGGCTTTTCAACCGCCAAAGTAGTTACCGATATTTCCGGGCGTGGCGTCGGTATGGACGTGGTGAATCGTAACATCACCAGCCTTGGTGGAACCGTCAGTATCCACTCAGTAGCGGGTCTCGGTACTACCACAACGGTTTCGCTACCTTTGACTTTGGCTATTCTTGATGGCATGTCCGTTAAGGTAGGTGAGGAAACCTACATACTACCCTTGAGCAATATTGTCGAATCTTTTCAGCCTATCGCGGCTAATGTTAAGGAAATTAGTGGACAGGGTAAAGTGGTTTATATTCGGGGTGAATATCTCCCCATCGTACCTGTTTTTAAAGTTTTTACGATTGAGCCCATTCATCGGCATCCGGCAACCGGAATGATAGTGGTGGTTACTGCTGATGGTCGAAAAGCCGCTCTGCTGGTTGATGAGTTGGTCGGTCAGCAACAAGTTGTTGTTAAGAATATTGAATCCAATTATCGCAAGGTCCCCAATATTTCAGGTGCGACCATCATGGCGGATGGGAGCGTATCTTTCATCATCGATGTTGGCGGGTTGCTACGGGAGCATCATACAAAGACAGGCTCTTCAAATGCCGGAATGAGGACAATATCTTGATTGCCAGCATAATAAAAACAGTATTGGTTGTTGATGACGATGCCTTTCAGCATCAAATAATCAATAACGCTCTGAGAGACGAAAACTATAACATCATTTCAAAACTTAATGGTGAATCGGCCCTGACTTGGCTGTTAAGAACACGACCTGACCTTATTTTAATGGATATTAATATTCCTGATTATAATGGTATAGAAATGCTGCAAAAGATAAAAAGCTATAAGCACCAGGTTGGCGTCCCTATTATCATGATAACGAGCAATCAGAAAAGAGGTATGGTTATAGAAAGCCTGCAAAAAGGTGCCGTTGATTATATCGTCAAGCCTTTTACGCGTGACTTGCTTGTAGAAAAGGTAAGGGCAGCGTTAGTTATTTAGTTATTTAGTTAGTGATGTGTTGTCGTGCTTGATCCATTGCTCCAGCGCTGATAGGAGTAAGGTGGGATTAATGGGTTTACTGACAAAATCGTTCATGCCGGCAGCTAGGCATTGCCCCCGCTCCTCCTCAGTTACGCCAGCCGTCAGGGCAATGATTGGCATTGTCTTAAAACATGAGAGACGGCGTATTTGTCGGGTTGCTTCAAAGCCATCCATGACCGGCATGTGGATATCCATCAACACGGCATCAAACTCACTAATAGCCAATAACGCTAGCGCCTCTTGGCCATCATTGGCAATGTCGACATTGATACCCGACAAATTGAGAAACTCCCGTATAATTTGTTGATTAAAAACATTGTCTTCGGCGACCAGAATTCGGCTGCCAACCAGTGGTTGTTTAACTTGATTTAATACTGAGCCCAGCGTTGCTGAGGGTGGTTGAATTTTTTCCTGCTCGGGCAATGGCGATACCTCTAAAACCAACTCAAAGCTAAAGTTACTGCCGAGTTCGGGCATGCTGATGACCGATAATACCCCATCCATAAATTGTAACAGGTTATGGCTAAGTGCCAGCCCAAGGCCGGTGCCGCCAAAGCGGCGAGTGATAGACTCGTCAAGTTGCTGGAAGGGTTTGAACAGCTTGTTATGATCATCAACGGCGATACCAATACCGGTATCCTTAACACAAAATAATAGCCGGGCTTGCGACCTATCAACTTGTTGTAAGGTAATGCAAAGGCTGACCGAACCGTTTGTGGTAAACTTGACGGCGTTACTTAACAGATTAATTAATATTTGTTCCAGTCTGAGTTTATCGCCAACCAAGCTACGAGGAACATCGGCCCCTACCATTATCGTAAAGTCGAGGCCTTTCTTTTCAGCGCTATCGATAAACAGTTGGTAGAGATTATCGCGCAGGTTATCAATACTAAAGGGAGCCGGATAAATAGCGATGCTGCCTGCTTCCAGTTTGGATAAGTCCAAAATATCATTCAGAATGCCTAATAAATTGGTCGAGGCAGAGTTGATTTTATACAGGTAACTCGTTATTTCAGGTGAGCTTGCTTTGGTTAACGCCAGTTCCGAGAAGCCGATAATGGCCGTCATCGGTGTGCGAATCTCATGCGACATGTTGGCGAGAAAGTTGGATTTTGCTTGCATAAGGTGCTCTGCTTTGTCTTTGGCTTCGCGCAATTCCCGTTCAATCTGTTTGCGCTCTGAAATGTTGCGATGAAAGCCAATAAATTGAATAAAGTTATTGTGCCGGTCATAAACCGGGGTAATGACTAACTCAACCCAAAATGCTGAGCCATCTTTACGGTAGTTGATCAGTTCACCTTGGTAGTTTTGTAAGCTTGAAAGTGCTTCTAGGATCAGTAAGATTTCTTCTGGGTCGGTTTTTTCGCCTTGCATAATAGTGCACGATTTGCCCAGTAAGTCTTCATTCGAATAACCAGATACTTTCTCAAAGGCGGGATTAATATAGGAGATTTTTTTGTTGATATCGGTCAGAATAACGCCTTGGGTCAGATTTTTAAGCAGCGTTAAATTATAATAATTAGCGTCATTTAAGCGTTCTTGGTCAGTGATATCAACACCCAGCACATAAAACCCTTGTACTTCCTGTTTAACAATATGTGGTAAGTAGCTAAGTTGAGTGTAGATTATTTCGTCGGTTTGTTGATTTAATATATGTCGCAAAAATTTTTGCGGTTCGCCCTGCAACACTGCATTGATGTGCGGTAAATTTTCTGAGTATAGTTGTTTGCCAAGTACTTGACGAATATGTTGGCCTTTAATTTGTTCCGGTGTTTTGTCAAGCCAGCGTGTATAAGCAGGATTGCTAAACAGGTTTTTTAACTGATTGTCCCAATAGCCAATCAGAACAGGTGTGTTATTAAGGATGAAATTTAATTTATCCAGTTCTTGCAAAATAGTTTCGGCTATTTTGCGCTGACTAATATCCTCAATGATCGCCATAAAGTAATTCGGGGAGCCATCTTTATATCGCATCAGTTTTATCGATGTACTACCCCAGAACTGTTTTCCATCCTGACAGCGGTATTGATTCTCAACTGTGAATTCTGAAATTTCACCGGTCAGACACTCCGCTATTTTTCCGGAAACGCTCCCGTAATCAGCCTTAGGCATTATGTCTTTAAAGGTTAGGGCGATCAGATCTCCTTTGCGGTAATTGATAAACTCACTGAATCGTTGATTTATTTCCAGAAAGTCCCCCTCGGGTGACAGGTTGATAATCCCGATAGGGGCATTTTCAAAAGTTGCGTTAAACCGTGCATTGAGATTTTTTAGTTCAGTGGCGCTTTGTTTTACGAGGCTATGGAGCAACTTGTTTTCTAGTTCTACCGAGGTATTCTTTTGTAAGGCCAAAGGAATAAGTGTTATCAGATAAATGGCAGTCGCCATAGAGAGCCCGGCTGTGATGACTTTGATAATAGCATCAAGCCAGTAAAAGGGGTGCCATATCAGTGCAATTGACAATAAATGTGAGGTGCCACAGGCCAGAATAAAAGCACCGAACATCAGATAAATCCGGCGAAATTTCAGGTCTTTTCTACGCCAGGCAATGTAAATGAGTTGCAGTGGTATGGCATAATAGGATAGTGCAGTTAGGGCATCGGAAACAACATAAGACCAGAGAATGCTGGGTGTCCATTGGATACAGAAACCATGTGGCATCCAGCCATTCGCGCCGGTAAGGTTTAAAATAAATTGTTCGTACATATCAGTAGGTTCAGCTTAATGGGGGTGCAGTTTTTGGGCTATCAACTAGGGGGGCTGAATAATGACAATATAAAAGGTATGTTGGCTAACCCGGCCAAGTAAGCAGGTATTTTTCCACCAGAGCCCATTCTTTTTCAAAGCTGAGTAGTAATGTATTGAGCATGGCTCCATCGCCGGCTTTTCCTGCGTCTTCAATTTGCATACAAAGATCACCCAAACCGATCGCTCCGACGCTCCGTGCCGAGGCGCTTAATTTATGGGCTGCATTACTTGCCGCAATGACTTGCCCGGTACTGATAGCGGTGATAATATCGCTACTGATTGCCGTGGCGCTAATATGAAAATAGCCTAGGAATTTGGCAAGGGTATCTGGATCGTCACCAACCAGTTCTCTGAGTACGCACATATCCGGATCCATCGTGGGTGTCAGCAAGGGATCACTAATACTAGTGACCTTAGCAGGCAAAGGCTGCTCGTCCAAGTGAGTACTGTCGGTAATGCTCATCAATAGGCCTTCGTTAAAATCGTCTAGTGAATGGGTCGCGTCAGTCGTCGTTACCGAAGTGTCGGCAAGCTTTAGCCAGTGCGCCAGCGTTGACAGGAGCAAGGTTGGATTGATGGGTTTAGTGATGAAATCATTCATGCCGGCAGTCAGGCAACGTTTTCGCTCCTCTTCGGTTACGCCAGCCGTCAGAGCAATGACTGGCAATGCCCTGAATCGTGGTAGACGTCGTATGCGTCGGATTGCTTCAATACCATCCATGACTGGCATGTGGATATCCATTAATACGGCATCAAATTCAGTATGCTCCAGTGCTATCAGAGCCTCCTGGCCATTATTGGCTGTTTTTACGCTGACGCCTGATAAAGTAAGAAACTCATCGATAATTTGCTGATTAAATATATTGTCTTCGACTACCAAAACTTGGATGCTGGTTAGTTGTTGGCTATAACTACTTAGTGTCGAGCTGAGTGTTTCTGAGCGGTTTATCATTGTAGTATGATTGGACAAAGACGATACTCCCAGTGTCAATGTAAAGCTAAATTGGCTACCTTGGCCAAGACGACTGGTGACTGAAAACTCACCTCCCATCAACTGTATCATATTATGACTAAGTGCCAGTCCTAAACCGGTTCCACCGAAACGCCGGGTGATAGAATCATCTACCTGACTAAAGGGACGAAATAGCTTATTCTGATCAGCGGCAGAGATGCCAATACCGGTATCCGTGACAGCAAATAATAACTTGGCTTGTGATCGTATAAGTTGTTGCAAGGTGATGTTAAGGGTAACAGAGCCGCTCGCTGTAAATTTAATAGCATTACCCAGTAGATTAATCAAGACTTGTTCCAATCTGAGTTTATCGCCAAGCAAGTAGCGAGGAACACCGGGAGCCATTATTAGCGTGAGACTCAGGCCTTTTTGCTTGCTAGCCTCCATAAACAGGCCATGAAGATCATCTATTAGTTCATCAATAGCAAAGTGTTCGATGTTAATATGAATGGCGCCTGCTTCCAGTTTGGATAAGTCGAGTATGTCGTTAAGAATATTGAGCAAACCTAGGGAGGCATTGTTGATTTTTTTTAGATAATCCCTTATGTTGTCAGGCATATCATGAAGTAATGCCAGTTCAGAGAAGTTGATGATCCCATTCATTGGCGTGCGAATCTCGTGCGACATGGTGGCAAAAAATTGCGCTTTTGACTTGGCCAGACTCTCCGCCCGTACTATAGCAGCTAAAAGAATAGCTTGGTTTTGCTTACTTTCAGTAATGTTTTCTTTAATCCCCAGGTAATGGGTGATTTTTCCATCGGGCTGACGAATAGGGGAGATTAACGCTAATTCTGTATATTCATGTCCCTGCTTGGCTTTATTAATGAATTCGCCTTGCCATGACTTGCCAATTTTCAGTTGTTCCCACATGGTTTTATAAACAATCTGACTGGTTTTTTTTGAGCTCAACTGACTCTGATTCTTGCCGATAAGTTCATCGCGATGATAACCTGAAGTTTTGATAAAGGCCTCATTAACATATTCAATATTTGCATGAAGGTCAGTGATCACGATTGAATTGGGGTTTTGCTCTACAGCCAATGATAACTTTCTTAGGGTATCTTCTGCGTGTTTGTGTGCGGTATTATCGGTACCGATCAGCAAGTAACCCATAATGGTGTTCTGCTTATTGCGCAGTGCGGTGATCGAGACGATAGTCGGTAAAAGGTTGCCATTTTTATGAATATAAGTCAGCTCGAAAACATCTTCAATACCCCTTGAGGCTTTAAATACTAACGCGTCAAGGTCCGGAGTAATGGGGGTTTCTAATTCTTTACTTAACGCGGTCGCCCGTGTAATTCTCTCCTGAGGATCAGAAATATCAGTCAGGGTAAACTTGTTTACGACTTCGTCAACTTTATAGCCGAGCATGTTTTGTGCTCCGACATTAAAAAGCTGAATAACACCGTGGGCGTCCGTGGCAATGCTCAAGAAATGGGCGCTTTTAAAAATGACTTCCTTTATGAGGGATTTTTTAATATGCAACGCCTTAAGTAGCTTTTTATTATTGTTATCATAACTGTCGGGGTTACTTGTATCGTCGTTTTTTAGTGCTTTTTCGGGCTGCCCCTTTATTAAGGATAAGGGGGCAAGTAGATCGCCATAAATTTTTTTTATCATATTAAAATATCAGAGAAACAAGGTACTTTAAGTACGCGTAGAAAAAAGTACATTATTTGTCATTTGTCATTATTTATTGTAATGATATATTTTATATAAACAGATGGTACTTATACCTTTTAATTAAAGAGGTATTTTCCCTTTATATCCCCTTTTCGAAGCTATGTTGATTTTATACAACAGGCATGAGGAGAACAAAGCCCCATGCCTTTAAGGGATAAATATTAAATGACCTATAGATACATTACGTATCGTTAATCTCTAAACAGTCCGATTAGATACTGTATTAATCGAACTCCCATCCCTAGCGCTTTTAACATCAATCCGCAGAGACATTTGTTCTTTTAACTCGCTGACATGAG
>CAIZDF010000700.1 GCA_903931645.1 uncultured Tolumonas sp. | reverse complement strand
TGCAGCAATACATCACCCGCTTATTACCTATTTTTATGCAGTTAGCAGTACCAAAATAATGTTTTAGCGAAATAAAAAATGAATTGGCCGCGATGAAAAGCGGCTTTTTTGTTGATCCGATTCAAACTCTCTTACCTTGGCCTATCTTTTCCTTCGTTCTGTGAACTGGCTGGGTTGATCCTTTCGGTGTTGCTTTCTATGCTGAATCAATTCACTGAACCTGTTCGGTGAATTAATAGTCATAACCACTTTCTTGTCGTGTAATTTGTAGTAGGCAGGTGGAACTATGTTATATGGAAATAACGCTCGAAATATCAACAACCGTACCATTCCATTATCAGGAAATGACAACCCTGAAGCGATAAAACCCTGCAGCATTTCTCGTCATATCATGATTATTGGTGGTGGCGTAGCTGGAATGGAAGCTGCCCGTGTGGCGGCCAGGCGTGGGCATAAAGTTGAGTTATACGAACAAAAAGGCTGTTTGGGAGGTAATTTAGTTGCTGCTGGCATGCCGGCATTTAAAAAAGAATGTCATGCTTTAGTGCATTGGTATGGCAGTGAATTGCATGAATTAAATGTCCCCGTACATCTGCATTCTTATATTGAAGAAGAGGCTATTCTACAAAGCCGAGCCGATGTTGTGATCATTGCAACGGGCTCTACCCCTGTAAAACAACCCATTCCTGGTTTTCATCACACATTCAGCGCAGAGACAGTGCTGGCGGGGAAAAAAGATCCGGGCAAAACAGTAATTGTGTCTGGTGGTGGGTTAGTCGGTTGTGAAACCGCACTTTGGTTACGCAATCAGGGTAAACAAGTAATATTGGTGGAAAAACAGCGTGAAATTTTACCGATCAGCCGAGAATTAAGTTACAGCAGTACGGAAACATTAAAACGGTTACTGCCAGAAAAAGGTATTGTCGTTAAAACAGATACCGTGATTTCTCATGCCACTGCGGCGGGTGTCATCCTGCAATCGGAGGGACAAACCATTGCACAATCAGCCGATTCAATCATTACGGCAATCGGTTATCAATCAAATAATTCACTGTATGACAATCTGAAAACAGAGTTAAAAGAGATCTATTTATTGGGGGATGCCAAACAAGTTAAAAATATCATGCACGCGGTGCGGGATGCTTATGATGTGGCAAGCCAGATATGATGTGACTGAGACAAAGATTCTGACATTGATATTGGTCTAACCATGCGATTTTCTGAGCGTCGCGGCTATACTTGATGCAATTTGATCCTCCGCCAAAGCACAGTGGCGGCTTATAACGAATTACATCAATAATCGGGTAACCAAATGAACGATATCATTATAACGCAAGAGCAGGTGAACGCAGCTGCAGACGCTATCTGTGCTGAAGGCAATAAACCAACGGTGTTAGATGTGCGTAAGCGCTTAAAAACTGGCACTATCTCGGCGGTTTGGCGTCTGTTTCAGGTCTGGCAATCGGCACAGGTTGTGCCGGCTGAACAAGATATTTCTGTTCCTTCTGAATTGTTGCGTCCACTGGAAGAGTTTATTACCCGTCAGGTTGCGGCCGTGAAGTCGCAATTTGAAAATGAAATTGAAACATTACGTCAGATCAACAGCGAATTAATGGCGGAAAATGATAAGCAAGAGCAGCAATTAACTTTGCAAGGTGTGGAGTTAAATTCTGCCCGCGCGATTAAAAATGAAGTGTCTGGCCGATTTGAACAATTGAATGCAGAACTAAAGCGTGCGCGGGAAGAAATTGATGTTGAAAAAGAATCTGCAACGCAATCACGTATGGAATTAGTGAAAGCACAATTAAAACTGGAGTCGGTACCACGTTTGGAAGCGGATCTGGATCAGTTATATAAAACGCTGGAACAGGAACGGGTAGCTAAATTAAATGCCGAACACAGCGCGAAAGCCTTGACCGCAAAATTAGAAACAGAAGTTGCTGCGCGTAAAAAAGCAGAAAATGATTTGCTGGAACTGTTACGTCGTAAAGAAGAAAGTGCGGCGCGTGTTTAAGCGTTGATAAACGGATCAAAAAGGGCTCTTATCGAGCCCTTTTTTTGTGAGGAACAATTATTTACCGATACAAAACGACGAGAAAATCCGCCCCAGTAAATCATCGGCACTAAACGCCCCGGTGATTTCACTTAACGCTTCTTGCGCCATGCGCAGTTCCTCTGCAACCAACTCACCAGCCCGATAGACTTCGAGTTGCACCTTAGCCTCTTCCAAACGAGCAGAAGCGCGCTCAATGGCATCCAGATGGCGACGACGGGCAATAAACCCGCCTTCCAGCGTGCTTTGAAACCCCATACAGACTTTCAGATGTTCCCGTAACGCATCTAAACCCAGCCCGGTTTTCGCCGAGATCGGATATACCGCATAACCATTCTCTTCGCTGACAGTTAGCACTTCGCCGGTCAGATCGGCCTTATTGCGGATCACGGTAATACCAAGGTTTTCTGGTAACCGATCAACAAAATCAGGCCAGATATCATGTGGGTTACGGGCCTCGGTGGTGGTGCCATCGACCATAAACAGCACGCGATCCGCTTGTTCGATTTCGGCCCAGGCACGTTCGATACCGATTTTTTCTACGGTATCGGTGGTATCACGCAAACCGGCAGTATCAATGATATGCAACGGCATGCCATCGAGATGAATGTGTTCACGTAAGACATCGCGGGTAGTGCCGGCAATTTCGGTCACAATTGCCGATTCACGACCGGCCAATGCATTGAGCAGACTCGATTTTCCGGCATTTGGTCGCCCGGCAATCACTACTTTCATGCCATCACGCAGCAGTGCGCCTTGCCGCGCCTCACGATTCACCTGCGCTAAATCGTCCATCACACCATACAGTGCATTGGCAATCTTGCCGTCGGAGAGAAAATCGATCTCTTCTTCCGGAAAATCAATCGCGGCTTCGACATAAATACGCAGATTAGTCAGCGAACCGACCAGCTGGTGGATACGTTGTGAAAATTCACCCTGCAGCGATTGCATCGCAGAACGCGCCGCCTGTTCGCTGGTGGCCTCAATTAGATCGGCAATCGCTTCCGCTTGTGCCAGATCCAATTTGTCATTCATAAAGGCACGTTCAGAAAACTCACCCGGCCGGGCAAGACGAACGCCTGTAATGGTCAGAATACGCTTTAGCAGCATATCCAGCACTACCGGGCCTCCATGCCCCTGCAGTTCCAGTACATCTTCACCGGTGAAGCTGTAGGGCGCTTTAAACAGCAAGGCGATACCTTGATCCAAGGCTTTACCATCTGCATCACAAAATGGCAGCAGTTCCGCATGGCGAATTTTGGGGATTTTACCTAACACTTGTTCGGCCACCTGGCTGCTATGCGGGCCGGAAATACGCAGAATACCGATACCACCGCGTCCGGGTGGTGTGGCAAGCGCAACGATAGTATCTGTATACATGAGCATTCTCTGAATAGCGTTCTTGATGAAATTGTAATGAATATTACGCGGAAAGCCGAATAAAAAGCCCCGCGAAGTGCGGGGCTCAAAGGTCAACCGGAAGAATATTATTTCTTACGGGTATGCAGACCTTTTTTCTCCAGCTGACGGAAGATCAATGTCTGTTGAGTAATAGTCACGATGTTACTGACTACCCAGTACAGAGTCAGACCAGATGGGAACCACAGGAACATGAAAGTGAAGATGATAGGCATGAACTGCATCACTTTCTGCTGCATTGGGTCCGTGACTGTGGTTGGGCTCATCTTCTGGATGTACCACATAGAGGCACCCATCAGCAGCGGCAACACGTAGTACGGGTCTTTCACTGACAAGTCGATCAACCACAGTGCGAACGGCGCATGACGCAGCTCTACTGATTCCATCAGTGTCCAGTACAGTGCGATGAAGATTGGCATCTGTACTAACAGTGGGAAACAGCCGCCCAGCGGGTTAACTTTCTCTTCTTTGTACAGCTCCATCATCGCCTGCGACATCTTCTGGCGATCATCACCCAGACGTTCACGCAGCGCGGTCAGTTTTGGCTGTAGCATACGCATTTTGGCCATTGAGGTATATTGCGCTTTTGACAGCGGATACATACCACCACGCACAATCAGCGTGATCAGAACAATCGCCACACCCCAGTTACCAACTAAACCATGCAGGAACTGCAACAGTTTGAACAGCGGTTGTGCGATAAACCACAGATAACCGTAATCGACAGTCAGATCCAGATGTTGTGCTGTTGCGGCCATCTGATCTTGCAGTTTAGGACCAATCCACAGGCTGGTACCCACCACCGCTTCAGCATTAGCAGCAACGGTGGTGATTGGCAGTTTAATACCGATGATGGCATCACCACTGTCTTTTACATCCGCATTCACATTAACGGCTTTCGCATAAATGTGGTTTTGTGCGTCTGGTTTACCGGTCCAAGCAGCCACGAAATAGTGCTGCAGCATACCGGCCCAACCGGCTGGTGTGGCAACGTCTAATTTGGCTTCATTGATATTGCTGAACTTCACTTTTTCATAGCGATGTTCGGCAGAAGAGTAAGCTGCACCGTGGAACGCGCTGGACATCATGCCTGGGCTGCTTTGTTGATCAGCTGGTGCGGCAATAGTTTGTTTCAGTTGACCGTAGAACTGAACTTCCAGTGGCTGCGCAGAGGCGTTTTTCACCTGATAATCAACGCCAATGGCGTAGCTATCACGTTTCAGAACAAAACGTTTGGTGAAGATGTTGCCTTTAGCATCGGTGTATACCATTGGTACCACCAGCTCATCTTTGCCATCAGCCAGTTTGAATTCGGTACCGGTTGCGGTGTAAACAGGGCGGATTGCCTGGTTATCTACCCCATCACGACCAATCAGACCACTTTGCGCAATGTATTGGTGTTGTGGTTTTTTATCCAACAGCACAAATGGTTTATCAGAACCCTGAGTTTCCGTCTGTTTCAGCAATTTCGCTTCAACAATGTCACCGCCCAGCGTATCGACTGTCAGTTCCAGCACATCAGAACGAAGAGTCAGCAGTGCGTGTTTTGCATTGCCGGCTTCATTTTGATTGGGAACATCACCACTGGATGAAACAGGAACAGAACTTTCCGCGGTCGCTGGGGCTGCAGGTTTCGGC
>CAIZDF010000699.1 GCA_903931645.1 uncultured Tolumonas sp. | reverse complement strand
ATCAACTGGAAGTACACGCTCGAATTGTGTTTTTGGAGCGCCGAAAAGTCGCTCTCGCCTTGAAAGACCACGCACTGTTCTTAAGGCAACTCGGCCATAACCTTCGGCAACCGCTCTATGCTTTAAGTTGTTATGCCTCGGTACTAGATGCGGCATGCACCGATAAAACAAGTCCACATTTACAACAGCTAGCCGGTAAATTGGGTCTCGCTGTCGATAATCTTAACGGCACTTTTAATCATATTATCGACATCGCCAATTTAGAATCTGGCCAACAAACACCTCAACTTGGCCCTGTCGATATCAATGTGCTGTTAACCAACATGAAAAATCAGTTTGCTCTACAGGCGATCAATAGCGGCTTAAAACTGAATATCCATCTACGCTCCCAGCCACCTTATACTGTTTACAGCGACCCTCATATTCTCAGCCAAATTATCGGCAATCTGCTTGATAATGCCATCAAATACACCCTCAGTGGTTGGATAGTGGTCGCGGCTGTTAAAATCAAAGGCAATCGACTTAAACTGCATGTCTGTGACAGTGGCATAGGCATTGCCGAGGAATTTCACGCGGAGATATTTAAAGAGTTTTTTCGTTGCCAAAAACGCCAGACTGATAACCAAAGCCACGGACTGGGTATAGGACTGGCTTATGTATTTAAAGCCACAAAATACTTACCGAATCATCATCTACAGGTCTCTTCACGACTACATAAAGGTAGCGACTTTCAACTCTATCTGCCTGCAATCAGTGCGATTCATGCACAGCCACTTAACTTTGCCGACTGCTTTGTCTTTGTGGTTGGTGATGATCAATTCTTGAATACTCTGATGCAAGCTTTAAGCACTTGCGGCTGTCTGGTACAAAAAGCGAGCTCCAAAGCTGAAACGGAAGCCGCTCTTAGCGAAAACTTTAGAGCACCCGACTTGTTAATTAGTCAGTTTCACCTAAACCATCAAGAATCGGCGCATGACATCATCGCCGTTGTACAGTGCTACTGTGGATCAATACCGACATTAATACTTTCTGCACAGGTCATTTTAGAGACAGATAAAGCCAAATTACCCAACAATACCTTACTGCTTCGTACACCGGTCAGCGACATCATATTGATGGATAGGATGATCAAGGCGATGGCAAAATAATCAGCTGATCGCAGAGCCGTTAATTACCCACTTCTGGACAGCCAAAGACAATGCCTTTTTCAAAGACCTTAGTCAATAATTGTGTGCGCCGTACTACGCCAAATTTTTGAAAAATAGGACGTAAATGATTCTTGACGGTTTGTTCTTCAATCATCAACCTACGAGCGATTTCTTTATTGCATTGACCTTGCACCAACCAAGCTAACACCTCAAACTCTCGGGGTGTTAAACCCAAATCAGCAGGATCAGTCACCGGCCTGATGCCAGCACTAGAAAGCATTCTACTTGACTGTGGCCACATCATCACCGAAGCCGGCAAATACACGCGCCCCGATAACACATCTCGCAACGCTTCGATAAATTCAAGTCGCGGCAAGGTCTTGGTAATAAAGCCCATCGCACCTAGTTGCAGGGCTTCAAACACCAATTTCCTATCATCGATACCAGAAAACATCACCACACATAAGTTGGGAAAAGTCTCACGTAATTCCGCCAGCCCCATCATGCCATCCTTGTCCGGTAATTGAATATCCAGTAACACTAGATTCAACGGAGTCGCTCGAATAATTGCCCAACCTTGATCACAGCTTTCCGCTTCAAAAACCTGTAATTCAGGAAATAGTTGTTTCAGTAAACAAGCAACACCCTCTCGGGCACAAAAATGATCATCAATAAGCAAGACATTCATGAATTTTACGATTCGGGATAAGAGTGTGGCGCTTATTGTAACGGAGAACAGCTGGCTTGAGTGGGATACAGTACTTAAGTACTGGTACGAAAGCGTTATGGTCAATCGCTAGGGGCGTTGTGTAAGATAGCTGTGCATTAACAAGAATAGCTAACGTAGATTTTTTGAATTAATCCTGTCTTTCCTTAATTGATTTAAGGGCGAGAAAACCAAATTTATAATCTTAAAGGTAATCATCAATGTCACTATATGATTTAGTTTTTGAAGGTGGTGGAGCTAAGGGCTCGGTATTTGTTGGCGCAATGACGGCCTTTTATAGACAAGGTCATACCACTCGCCGATTAATTGGTACTTCTGCAGGTGCCATTACTGCCACGCTATTAGCCGCAGGCTTTACTCCCGAACAAATGCGTGTAGTGGTTAATGAACAAAAAGACGATGGCCAGCCACGTTTCGCTACCTTTATGGATGTACCGAAACAAGTTGATTTTGATCAGACAACCATAAATAACAGCGATACGATGTCAATATTCAAACATGTTGATGTACCGTTTCTGCCCACATGGATATCTGCAAGCCTACATAATCAATTAATTAATGCCTTAATGCAACTACCTGATTATCGTCAATTATTTTGTTTTGTTGAGTGTGGTGGGTTATTTGCAGGCAATGAATTTCTCAACTGGATAAAAGAACAGCTAGTTAAAAAAGGCTTTGATCCTAATATCACGCTAGCAGCCTTTAATGCTGAGATCAATAATGAACTGTCTTTACAGCAATTCAGAGCATCATGAAAATCCAGCTCCATGAAGCCCAGCCATTTTATTCCGGGCACACTCCTCCATCTCCGTACGTTAGAGT
>CAIZDF010000698.1 GCA_903931645.1 uncultured Tolumonas sp. | reverse complement strand
GTGATCTCGATTGCGATGGCATTTATGGGCAAATTCACTGCAGTAATCGGTAGTATTCCTGTACCAGTAATGGGCGGTGTTTCTTTGCTGTTGTTCGGGGTAATTGCTGCATCCGGTGTCCGTATGCTGGTGGAATCTAAAGTAGATTACAGCAAACCGAAAAACCTGATCCTGACTTCTATCGTGCTGACCGTTGGTTTATCTGGTGCGCACGTTGAAGTAGGTACTGTCTCTCTGAAAGGGATGGCATTAGCCACATTGCTGGCCATTGTCGTGAGTCTGCTGTTTGGTTTGTTTGAAAAATTGGGTCTGATGAGCACCCAAGAAATCATTGAACCGTAAAAATTATAATTAATTCTGAGTTGGTATCTGTTTATGTGCTTGAAAGAACGCTTTCGTGGTTATTACCCGGTTGTGATCGATGTAGAAACTGCCGGGTTTAACCCGAAAACGGATGCATTGTTGGAAATTGCAGCGACAACATTACAGATGGATCAAGACGGCTGGTTGACACTCGACCAGACCATTCATTTCCATGTTGAGCCTTTTGAAGGGGCTAACATTGAAAAGGCCGCCATTGATTTTAATGGCATTGATCCATTTAACCCGTTACGCGGTGCAGTCAGTGAACATGATGCGTTGCATGAGATATTTAAAGTTATTCGGAAAGGAATGAAAGCCGCAGGCTGCAATCGCGCTATTGTGGTTGCGCATAATGCGGCGTTTGATCATAATTTTCTGATGGCAGCGTCTGAGCGCGCATCACTGAAACGCAATCCATTTCATCCGTTTGCTACTTTCGACACAGCGACTCTGGCGGGTCTAGCATTAGGTCAGACTGTGCTGGCTAAAGCATGTCAGACAGCGGCAATTCCGTTTGATAATAGTGAAGCACACTCTGCTTTGTACGATACAGAACGAACCGCAGAGCTGTTTTGCCATATCGTTAATAAATGGAAATCGCTGGGTGGCTGGCCATTGACCGATACCGAGTAACAATGTAACTCTAAATATTGGGCTACATCGCATTCAAAGCGGGCTTCAGGCCCGCTCTGTTTTTGCGGTTCTTAATCGTTCAATAAATTTAGTCGCGTCATGTTCGGTGCGGATCGACATGAATAATTCAGCTGCTTCCGAATATTGATGTTTTAAATACACCAGCCATTGTTTCAAACGGCTAGGAACATAGTCTGATCTTGGCAGCTGCAAGGCAGCATCCGCATATTGGATCAACAAATCAAGCACGTCGGTCCATGCCATGGCTTGCTGATTTTTTGCGATAACCGCGCCCAAATTAGGCAGCTGTAACGCCCCTCGCCCAACCATGACATCCTGACATCCGGTGATCTGGCGACAATTAGCCGCATCTTCAGCATTCCAGATCTCACCATTGGCGATCAGCGGAATATTGATTTTTGGCCGCAGGATATCAATCCATTCCCACTTTATCGCTTCCGCTTTATAACCATCTTCTTTGGTGCGGGCATGGATCGCCAGTTCTCCGGCACCGCCTTGTAACACCGCATCAATGATTTCATGACACTCATCCGGCGAACTCCAGCCAAGTCTGACTTTAGCCGATAACAGTTGTTCTGTAGGTAATGCATCACGAACTGTGCGTAAGATCCGGTAGATACTTTCTGGCTCTTTTAATAATGCTGCACCACCACAAGAGTTGTTCACTCTTCGCGCTGGACACCCAAAGTTGATATCAATGCCAGGAGAGCCTAACTCTGTTGCCAGCACAGCATTTTCCGCTAACCATTGTGGATGTTGCCCTAACAACTGCACACGAACGGGGGTGCCGCTGCTTGTTTTACCGCCTTGCAGCAATTCCGGACACAGCCGATAGAGTGTTTTTTTAGTCAGTAGTTGATCAACTACACGCACAAACTCAGTAACACACAGGTCGTAATGATTCACTGCCGTTAAAATTTCACGCAGCAAAGAATCAAGTACACCTTCCATTGGTGCAAGAATAATACGGCCTTGCGGCGCGCGGGTTGATAAGGAATGTAATGGCATGGCGACCTCAATGTTGCAGGCCGCCATTCTACTGATCTATACCCGACACTCCAGCAGTATTAACGAAAACGATGCTCGATCCCGACAAAATTTCCGCAAGCAAATAGGCTGGCGGAACGCGGTTTAGCCAGATAACTGGTTTCAATTTGCGGAAGCTGTTCTCTCATGGGAATGATGTCATGTGGTGAAGGTAACGATGTGTCTAATACTCGATGCCAGCAGCCTTCAATATCATGCGGTGGTAATGGCAAAATGAACGTTAATTCGTCCCAAAAGGAATTAAAAATAATGTAAATCGCCATATCGACATCCAGCGAAATGGCGGAAAATGCCAGCGCATGGGATTTTTCGCCCCAATCCGGTGAATAAGAATGCACACCATGCCAACAAATATCCGCACGCCGTAACATTTCAGCCAGCGATAACATGCTGCCATCTTCCCGTTCCCGACTAAACAAATAACGACGATATTTCAGCAATTCACGAACAAATCGGGACATATCATGCCCACGCTGGCCCGTTTCCCATTGCATCCAGCTGATCTCATTATCTTGGCAGTAAGCATTATTATTACCATGCTGTGTTCTCAATAACTCATCGCCCATTAGCAGCATTGGCGTACCAATAGACAGTAAATTAGCTGTCATTAAGTTCTTTGCTTGCCGAACACGTAATGTATTAATTGCCGGATCATCCGTTTCACCTTCTACGCCATGGTTCCAGCTATGATTGTTGTCTGAACCATCGCGATTATGCTCGCCATTGACTTCATTATGTTTTCCGTTGTAACTGACCAGATCCCACAATGTAAAACCATCGTGGC
>CAIZDF010000697.1 GCA_903931645.1 uncultured Tolumonas sp. | reverse complement strand
AGACTTTTGTAGTCTCGCATAGGTTGTATCCTCTTTACTTTTGGTCGAGCAAAGAAGTTATACCGTTGTCACGGTCAACCCTATGCGAGTCACCCCAGCTTAGCTTGGGGTTTATCAATGTTTAATTATTGTTATCCCGTTTTCCTCAGTTTGATGATCTTGAATTTGCACATACTTGGTCAGGCATGATCAGTGTTACCCGCAATGGCGCGCCTGGGTGGGGAAAATTTGGCGACAATACGTTTGCGGCAGTAGGATGTAATGGAGCAGGTGTATCGAAGCAAACCATAGCAGGGAAAACATTAGCAGATTTAGCTTCTGGTATTGATAACCCGCTGATTGCAGATATGCAGGCGTTAGAAAAACCGAATTATTTGCCACCTCGGCCATTATTGGATCTGGGTGTGAATGGGTTTATTCAGAAAGAGCGATGGTTTGGCCGAAGTGAATTTTAAATGGCTCCCGGTTTTACCGGGAGTTTTTTATACAATACGCACACGACCTTCAATGGTTGGTTGCCAGTTTTTTGCTTTATTACTGAGCAGCCATTGATGATAGGGGGCGTATAGAAATATCCAAGGGGCCTCGGTATGGATAATCGAAAATGCCTCTTTTAGTAATTCATTTCTATGTGCGGCGTCTTGAGATTGCGCAGCCTGATCCAGCAAGTTATTAAATTGCACGTTGTCATAGCCTTGCCACCATGGCCCTTGCACACGCGAGTCGAGCTTTTCTTTATAGACGCGCCAGATACTGGCTGGGCTCGAATCAAAACAGGCTAAATGGGCAAATTGTTTGGTCCGTACAAACTCGGAGTATCCGGGCCGGTTGTCATGAATGTTCAATGTTACTGCAACGCCGATATCTGCCAATTGAGACGCAACTTTTTTGGCTAATGCTATGGATTCATCAGGGAATCTTGCGGGCAGGTCTAATTGGATGGATAGTCCGTTGTTATATCCCGCTTCAGCTAATAATGCTTTTGCGCGAATAGGGTCATAAGGATGAGGGGCGTTAACAGAAATTCCATCAAAGTGTTTTGATGTTACCGGGCCAGCCAAGGGCTGTGCAGAGCTGTTAAGAATATTTTTATCAGCCAATATTTCTTGAATATTGATGCCGTAATTCAGTGCTTGCCGGACTCGGATATCAGTACTTGGACCATCAAATAGATTGAATAAAAAAATGATGCAGAGATAACTGGGTTGTTCAATAAATTCGATGTTTGCATTGATTGCCGTAGGCGCGGGAACATCCACGGCAATATCTGCTTGTCCATTCAGAACGAGAGATTGTCTTTTTTGTGGTGAGCTTTCAGCCAGCCAAATCAGTTTTTCAACTGGAGGACGCCCTACCCAATGGTCGTTGAATGCAACAAGTTCAATCTTTCCTGGTTCTGCAGATAACAAACGATATGGGCCGCTGCCAATCGCTTTTTCTGGTAATTCGGTCAGCGTTGCTTCCGGAACGATGGGAATATCAACGAGTAAATCGAGCAGATCAGCCAACGGTTTAGCGAGGTGAATTTCAACTGTCAGCTCATCCAGCGCAGCAACTTTTGCATCTGCCAAATAAGAGCGCAATACACCCTGTGTGCCTAATTCACCGGGTAATTCTGGTGAAATTGCACGATTAATCGACCCGACAACATCTTTAGCAGATAACCATTCATCATGATGAAATTTAATATCCGGTCTTAAATTAAAGATCCAATGTGTATTGGTATTATTATGCGACCACGATCTAGCAACCCAAGGAATAAAAGTGCCGTGTTCATCTCTGCGGATTAATGAGTCATAAATGGCGTCAATGATGCTGCGCCTGTCTCGGATATCAGATAAAACATGGGGATCAGCTAATGGCGTCGTCGGTTGTACCACTGTGAAAACAGATTGCGGATTAATTGACATAATTGATAACCGGAAGAAAGACAGAAAGAGTAAATACCGCCATACTCAAGTTAGTCATGACGGTAGAGGTATTTAATTCTTATTTAGATACATCTTCACCAAAATATT
>CAIZDF010000696.1 GCA_903931645.1 uncultured Tolumonas sp. | reverse complement strand
GTTCTACCGCTGGAACTCGTTACTGCGCTCCGTCGGCGCTTATGAATCACATCAGACTTTGTATAAAGGTTTGTCACGCCAGTCGGTCGCAGAGCTCCTGATCTTACGCAATGAAGTACCACGCTCGCTGCGCGCCAGCCTTGAAGAAGTTGAGCAAGTGTTGGCGCTTATCGAAGGCAATGCCGGTCATGAGCCACGTCGTCTGACAACGGTGCTCAACGCCAACTTACGGTTTGGCAAAATCGAAGAAGTCTTCGCGGAAGGTGTGCATCAATATCTGACCCGATTCCTGAATGACATCGGCGCCATTGGACAAAGCATCCACAGAGCCTATCTGGAGGCCTTATGAAATTAACCATCGATCATCATACACAATATCATTATGCCGAGATGGTACGTCACAGCACTCAATATCTGCGCCTGACACCACAAACCTCGCAACGCCAGCGCATTGTTAGCTGGCAATTAGATCTGCCCGAACAAGCCACCATTACCACAGATGGTTACGGTAATATCTTGCATGTATTGAGCCTCGACACCCCGCATGAAACCATTCAGATCCATGCGCATGGCGAAGTTGAAATTCTGGAAGACGAATTGGATGATGCAATAGAGCTCATCTCGCCACTGACTTATCTGCGCAGTTCAACGTTAACGAATGCCACTGCACCCATACGGGAATTAGCACAACAACATCACGATGGCAGCCAGCCATTAGTTGGTTTGCAATCGCTGATGCAAGCCATTTTAGAAAAAATGCCGTACACCCCCGGTGCCACCGATGTTTCATTTTCTGCCGATGAAGCATTAGCTGCCAGAAATGGCGTGTGTCAGGATCACACGCATGTGTTTCTGGCTTGTTGCCGCAGTGTTGGCATTCCAGCTCGTTATGTCAGCGGTTATCTTTACACGCCTGACAGCGCACATGTCGCTATGCATGCCTGGGCTGAAGTGTGGCTGAACGATCGTTGGAATACCTTCGATATCACCAATAATACTTGCTCCCCTAACCAGCATTTGAAATTGGCGGTTGGAATGGATTATCTGGATGCCTGCCCAGTACGTGGTGTGCGTTTTGGTGGCGGTAGTGAAGCCATGCAGGCAAAAGCGGCGGTAAATTTACTCGACGTGCAACAGCAACAATGATAGAAAGCTGTCACGCTGATGATTGAAGTATTAAGGGAAGCGAAATGACTTATTGTGTTGCCATGCGTCTTGCTGAGGGTGTGGTATTTGCGTCAGATTCACGCACCAATGCGGGCGTTGACCATATTGCCATCTTCAAAAAATTACACGTTTTTGAAAAAGATGATCGTGTATTGGTGCTGCAAAGTGCCGGCAACCTGGCAACAACACAAAGTGTGCTGACCTTATTGCGTCAACGCATCAATCAAGATTGCCCTAATCTGATGAACGTTAGCTCGTTATATGACGCTGCCGCATTAGTCGGCAATGTCATTCGGGAAGTGATCCAGCGTGACGGCGGGCAACAACAAGGGCATATCAACTTTGGCTGTAACATCCTGTTAGGCGGCCAAATTAAAGGCGACGTGCATCGTTTATATCACATCTACCCTGAAGGCAACTTCATCGAAGCAACCGAAGACACCCCCTATTTCCAGATTGGTGAGAGTAAATATGGCAAACCGATCATCGATCGGGTGCTGAATTTTAATACCTCACTGGAAACTGCCATGCAGTGTGCGTTGATCTCCATCGACTCAACACTGCGTAGCAATCTATCGGTTGGCTTGCCGCTGGATGCGCTGATCTATCCAAAAGACTCGTTCAGTGCAGCGCAACAATATCGCATTACCGAAAAACACCCTCACTTTCTGGCTTTACGTCAGGCATGGGGTGAAGGCCTACAAAAGATCTTCAGCCAACTACCACCGTTTGATCTTTAAACTGATTTTTTGTCACTATTGCCAGATGCAATCACACTATTTGTGTCTGGCGTAGCCACTCGTGTTACCAGCAACTGATCGATTTTGTAACTATCGATATCGACTACTTCAAATTTATAGCCGGAATGAATCACATAGTCGGTACGCTTCGGAATCTTACGCAGCATAAACATCATAAATCCGGCGATCGTCTCGTAGTTTTCATACTCAGGAAATTCTTCAATATTCAACACGTGCATAACATCATCAATTGGTGCGATGCCATCGATCAACCATGAATTTTCATCACGCTGTACGATTTGTTCTTCCTGATGCTGGTTCACCAAATCGCCCATCAACGTGTTCATGATGTCATTCAGGGTCAGAATCCCCACCACCAGCGCATATTCGTTCAGAATAACGGCAAAATCTTCACGGGAACCTTTAAAGCCTTCCAGTGCTTCCGTCAGCGTAAGCGTGTCAGGAATGATCAGCGGCGTTTGAATCAACTTATCATCGACCAGTGAAATTG
>CAIZDF010000695.1 GCA_903931645.1 uncultured Tolumonas sp. | reverse complement strand
ACGACTAAGGGGCTGACCGGTTTGGTAATATAATCGACGGCACCGGCGTCAAAGCCCTGTGCCTCATCGACATCTTCCGCCAGTGCGGTGACAAAAATGACCGGAATATTCATGGTGAGCGGGTTTTGTTTTAACCGTCGACAAACATCATGGCCGCTGAGATAGGGCATCATCACATCGAGCAAGATCAACGCGGGTTGCTCTTTGGTCGCTAATTCCAGCGCTTTGATTCCATCTTTGGCAAACAATAAACGGTATTCTTCCTGCAAAATTTGCCGTAACACTTGCAGGTTTAACGGCTCATCATCTACCAGTAATAAAACCGGCCGGGTATCGATCATCATGCGTTGGTCCCTTTGGTTTGGTAAGGTTGATATAGCCGTTCCAATGCCTGTAATGCTTCCTCAAATTCGAAACTATCTAATGCGTTACGCAAGGTTATCCATTCGGGATGTAACTCTTTTTTCGGTAGCTGTTTGGCCAATAATTGCAGAGCTTCATCGTTTAACTCACCATGTTTTAGTGCTTGTTTTAACTCTAGTGCAGCTTTTAATAATGCGCTGATATCTAACGGAGATTCGTTGCTGTCTTCGTTATCAGTCACAGTAATGGATTTATTTTGTCCCCAGATTTGTAAGGCTTGTGAGGTTTTATTAAGCCCTTCAGCGAGCCGTTCTACTAGTGCAGGCGCTATTTCTTCACGCAATAAACAGTAACTTTCCAGTTTTTGCGCTAAAGCAGCTAATTGTTTTAAAGCAAGATTATTACAAACGCCTTTCAGTTTATGTGCGTAGTAGCGTCCTTGTTCGGCATTGGCGAAGATTTGTTGTAATTGGCTCAGTGATATCTGATATTCATTAGCAAATCGCAGTAATGCCTGCCGATAGGCTTGTGGTTGCCCCCATAATTTTAAACCTTGCTGATAATGTAAGCCGGGGATCAGCGGTGTTTCATCCGTAGCTTGTGATGACGTTGATGCGCTTGATTGCAGCGGCCATGGGCTAAGTTCCAGCTTCAATACTCGGGCTATTTCCAGCAGTAATTTTTCGATATCGATGGGTTTGGAAGCAAAACCATCCATGCCGGCATCTCGGGCTGCGAAGCGATCATCCTGAAATACGCTGGCTGTCAGGGCGATCACTGGAATTGGCGGCTGATGTTTTTCCTGTTCATATTGGCGGATCTGACGTGTCGCGGTGAGCCCATCCATGCCCGGCATTTGTACATCCATCAAGATCAGATCGAACTGCCGTTCCCGTGCCAGCTCAACTGCTTCATGACCGTCGTGTGCCAGAGTGATTTTATGTCCACGCTCGCGCAAAATTAGCGCCAGCAGATCCAGATTTTGCTGTACGTCATCTGCCACCAAAATATTGAGTGCTGGTAAATTGAGAGCTGCTTGTGGTGCTAATGCCGCAGGGGCTTCCCCGACGACAATAGGCAGCAGCACATGAAAGTGAGTGCCCACACCGACCAGACTATCCAGCCAGATCTTGCCGCCCATCAGTTCTACTAATTGTTTGCAGATGGTTGTACCAAGCCCGGTGCCACCGTAACGTCGGGTAACGGACGCATCTGCTTGCGTGAAGGGCTCGAATATTCGTTCCAGCCGCTCACTGGCAATCCCGATCCCGGTATCCTGAATATTAAAATGCAGCTGATCCTGTTCTCGGGTAATGGATAACACGACTTGGCCATGTTCGGTGAACTTGATGGCATTACCAATCAGATTGGTCAGCACTTGCCGTAAACGCAGTGGATCACCTTTCAGAAAAGGTGGTAAGTCAGGGGCTTGTTGTAAGATGAGCTGCAACCCTTTATTGCGAGCGCCAATCTCTAATGACTGCGTTAATTCTTGTAGTAACTCAGACAGTGAAAAATCAATCTCTTCCAGCTCAATGCTGCCGCGCTCCATTTTGGCGGTATCGAGGATGTCATTCAAAAGCCGCAGTAGCGATTTTGCTGATTGGCGGATTGTTTCTAAGTGCTGCCGCTGCTCTGGTTGCAGATTAGAGGTCAGTACGACATCAGTGAAACCGATGATGGCATTCATCGGCGTGCGGATCTCATGACTCATGTTGGCCAGGAAGGCAGTTTTGGCGGCCGCCGCTTGTTCAGCGCGGTTTTTGGCTTCCACCAGCGCTTGCTCCATGGCGTGACGTTCGGAAATATCAAAGATCACGCCATCTAACCATACCAGCTGACCGCGATCATCAAACACGCTGCTGCCGTGTTCCCATACCCAGTGGTATTCACCGTCGCGGTTGCGTAAGCGATACTCCACGGTATAAGGCTGACGAGCCCATACACCATCGGCAATAGCTTCCTGCACCCGATCCCAGTCATCAGGGTGAATCAAGGAGTTAAAATTCAGCTCTTGGCGTTTATTGATGAAATCAAAAGACGGATAGCCGGTCAGTTCAATAACAGCATCGCTGACAAACACTAATGGGCGGTTATCTTCCGGAAGGGCACGATAAGAAACGCCGGGCATATTTGAGATCAGCGAACGAAATTGCTGCTCGTTATCCCGCAGTGCAATTTCCACTTGATGGCGTTTACTGATGTCTTCGACGAAACCAACAAATAACTCTTCACCTGGAATGTGCATGTGCCCGACTGACAACTGTAGGGGAAAGGTTTTGCCAGATTTACGAATACCCTGAATAACCCAAGTTCGGTCTGCACGCAGTGGTTCGTCATGATGCAGCATATAAACCATGCGGCTGAGCTGCACGGGCATCAGTGTTAAGCGGTTGACATTTTTACCTAGAATTTCATCGGCGGACCAACCGAAGATCTCTTCAGCGGCGCGGTTAAATTGCTGGATATGTCCACGCATATCGGTGATCACAATGCCGGTAACGGCGGTATCAATCACGGAACGAAAGCGGGTTTCATTGATACGCAGATGCTCCAACATATCGCGGTAACGCATTAAACCGCTGGTAGCCACAATCAGCAGAATAACAATCAATGTGATCAACGCAATCATGATGCTGAGGTATTCCGGCTGCATATTTCCCAGCGATATGTCTTTATGTGGCATAGCAACCAGACGCAAAGCGGCCATGTTGCTGTAATGCATGCCAGCCGTCGCTACACCAATCAAGATGCTGCTGAGTAACATATGTGCCGTATTCCCAAACGTTTTACGCCATTGTGTTTGGCGGAAATAAACCCAGAGCGCGAGGGTTGAGAACACGATGCCTATGAGTAAAGAGATGCTAAATAAGGCTGCATCATAACGAATGGCAGCATCCAATTGCATCGCACGGATGCCGGTTAGATGCATGATGGCGATGCCACTGCCTAAAATGAGCCCACCTTCAAATAGCCGGAAATAGGAGTTTGGATGATCAATGAATAATGATAAAGCTAACCAGGATGCGGCAATGCTGGGAATTAGCGAAATCAGCGTCAAGGTAAGGTCGTAACTCACATAGGTATGCAGAGGGCACGCGAGCATGCCTATGAAATGCATAGCCCAGATGCCGCCGCCTAAACCAAATCCGCCAGCCAGTAACATGGCTCTTTGGGTGATATTTTGATGCGCGCGTTGCGCTTGCCCGACAATGAAAAAAGCCATAAACGCGGCAAAGATAACCACCACAATGGATAACAAAACCAACCACAGATTGTACTCATCCATGATCAGCAGTGCTTGCTCATCACTTGGTTGCCAGAATTGGATTGGAAATTCCATGTGGTGGTCTCTGTTCGTCGGTAAGGTTAAATCATTGGTGTCCATTAACTCATTGAGATATCTGCCTTGCTGAGTGTAGCTGTAATTATTCTGCTCTGGTGTGAGTTCAGTTGCGGGTGATGGTTTTTCTCTGCGCAGGCGAGTGTTAGAATGTGATCTATCCGAAAGTCCTGAAATAATTCCAGTCACAAGGAAGCCCATGAAAGTCAAAACCCGTTTTGCGCCGAGCCCGACCGGCTTATTGCACATTGGTGGTGCCCGTACTGCACTCTACTCCTGGTTATTCGCTAAAAGTCAGGGTGGCGAGTTTGTTCTGCGTATCGAAGATACCGACACTGAACGTTCTACTCAGGCGGCCATTGATGCACTTATGGAAGGCATGACATGGTTAGGTTTTGACTGGGATGAAGGCCCTTATTACCAGACCAAACGTTTTGACCGTTATAACCAGCTGATCGATCAATTGTTGGCGGAAGGTAAAGCGTACAAATGCTACTGCTCGAAAGAACGTCTGGAAACATTACGTGAAGCGCAAATGGCAAACGGTGAAAAACCACGTTATGACGGTCATTGCCGTGATAGCGATGAACATCATGCTGATGATGAACCGCATGTTATTCGCTTCCATAACCCGCAGGAAGGCGTGGTGGCGTTTGATGACCACGTGCGTGGCCGTATCGAATTCGCGAACACCGAGCTGGATGATTTGATCATCCGTCGTACTGATGGTGTGCCTACTTACAACTTCTGCGTAGTAGTGGACGACTGGGATATGCAGATCACTCAGGTAGTACGTGGTGAAGACCATATCAACAACACGCCACGTCAGATCAACATCTATCATGCACTGGGTGCGCCAGTACCTGAGTTTGCCCATGTATCGATGATTTTGGGGGATGACGGTGCCAAGCTGTCCAAACGTCATGGTGCGGTGGGTGTGATGCAATACCGCGATGACGGTTACTTGCCGGAAGCGGTGCTGAACTATCTGGTGCGTCTGGGTTGGTCACATGGTGATCAGGAAATTTTCTCTCGTGAAGAGATGATCAAACTGTTCAGCCTCGACAATATCAGCAAATCAGCTTCTGCGTTTAACACTGAAAAACTGAAATGGCTGAACAACCATTATATCCGCACCATGGATCCAGTGTATGTCGCTTCGCATCTGGAGTGGCAAATGAACGATCTGGGTATCGATTATAAAAATGGCCCGGCACTGACCGCGATCATCGGTATGTTGGCGGAACGTTGCCATACCTTGCGTGAACTGGCGCAACAGAGCCGTTATTTCTACGAAGAGTATGAAGCAATTGACGAAGCGGCAGCTAAGAAACATCTGAAAGCCGCTGCGCGTGAACCACTGGCGTTGATCCGCACGAAACTGGCGGCATTAGACAGCTGGGAAACTGAAGCGTTGCATCAGGTGATTCAAGACACAGCGACAGAATTGAATTTAGGCATGGGCAAAGTCGGTATGCCGCTGCGTGTAGCAGTAACCGGTGTTGGCCAATCACCGTCTATTGATGCGGTAATGCAATTGATTGGCAAAGAACGCGTATTAGCGCGTCTGGACAAAGTGCTGGCGCTGTTGCCAGCGGCTGAATAAATTAATATCAGGGGCGGGCAACCGCCTCTATTGTTAACAATGATGGGAGCTCCAACATGAACAAATACAGCTTAAGTCTGCTAGCTGCATCTTTACTGGTGGCTGGTGCCGCACACGCTGATGACATTAGCATCGGTGGCGGTCTGGACTACATGTATTCCGACATGAGTGGTACAGCGCAAGGCCATGGCGATTTCGATAAAAACAGCCACTGGACAACTTTTCTGGATTTCCGCCATCCGCTGTTGATGGTGCCAAATGTTAATTTTCAAGCCACCGATCTCTCTTCAAATGCGGCTGGGTTTAATAACAAACTGAGAACCTACGATTTTGCGTTTTATTATTCACCAATCGAGGTACAGGAACTGACATTAAACGCGGGTTTGAACGTGCGTCGTTATGAAGGCACTTTGAATCACAGTCAGGATTATTCCAACGATGCCATTATGTTGTATGGCGCCGCCGAAGCGCCAATCCCTGGTAGTGATTTTGGCTTGTTTGCTGATGCCCGTTTATCCCGCTGGGATAGCGATCATTCACATGATTGGAAAGCTGGGGTCAGTTACAACGTATTCCCAGAAGACACTTTGAAACTTAAAGCGCGTGCGGGCTATCGTAATGTCCGTGTTGATTACGATAAAGACAGTATTGATTTGTCTCAACACATGGCAAATTGGTTCTTAGGCGCCGAGCTGCGTTATTAATTTTTTCGATATAGAAAAAATATAATACCGATAAGCAGATGAGAGGATGTTATTTATGGCATCCTCTTTTTTTATGCACATTCTTGCGTATTTTTTAGCCTTCTTCGGCTTGATTTCTGGGAAATCGGCTGATTCCCTCTTTCTTATGCCTTTTATATCCACATTTTAACTATAGATATGACATTTCTATATTAAGAATTTCGATAAATTCTTTGTGAAGTACCGATTCTGCTTGTAAGCTGACAGCATTCTTAATGCAGGAATTGGCATATGAGCGACAAATCTCTATCTTTAGCAGGTCCGATTGCGGGGCCGCATCTTTCTAAACTGGCGGAAGCCGTAGCAAATCTATCTCCGACTGAACTGATCTGGGCCAGTGGCTTCTTATTTGGTTTGGCACAAGGCGCTGGCGGAGCCGTTATCTCTGCTGGCTCAACGGCCGCTGTTGCGCCTGTGGCAGCACAACCAACCGGTAGTCTGACGATTCTGGTGGGTTCACAAACTGGCAATGCCAAAGGCGTGGCAGAGAGTGTGAAAGCACAAGCTGAAGCGCGTGGTATTCCTGTGTCACTGGTGGCCATGAATGACTACAAACCAAAGCAGTTGAAGAAAGAAACTCATGTGCTGATCGTCACCAGCACCTACGGTGAAGGTGAGCCGCCAGAAGCGGCGGCTGATCTGCATGCGCAACTGAAAGGCGGCAAAATTGGAAAGCTGTTCGGTCTGCAATATGCGGTACTGGGTCTGGGCGATTCTTCTTATGAATTCTTCTGCCAGACTGCGAAAGATTTTGATGCGTTCTTTGAGAAAGCAGAAGCAACTCGTCTGCAAGATGCCGCCATTCTGGATGTCGATTATCGCGCTGCGGCTGATGCCTGGGCTGCGAGCTTTCTGGATAAACTGGCTGCTACATTAACGGCAGCCCCCGCTGCGGCAACAGTAGGTGGTTCTGCTGTAGTTATTTCAGGTCACAGCGCGTATGACAAATTTAACCCCTTTGCTGCGACACTGAGCACCAACCAGAAAATTACGGGTCGTGACTCCACTAAAGATATCCGTCATTTTGAGATCAATCTGGAAGGCTCAGGTATTACCTATCAACCGGGTGATGCGTTAGGTGTTTGGTTTGATAATGATGCCAGCGTGGTAGCTGAAATTCTGGCGCTGACAGGTCTGACTGGTGATGAACAGGTAACCGTATCCGGTAAAGCAGCTGCATTAAGTGATGCGCTGACCAATCAGTTTGAACTGACCCGCCTGCATGCGGCTTTTATTACTGGTCTGGCCGAAATGTCTTCTGATAAAAAACTGAAGAAATTAGCGGCGGATAAAGATGAAACCCGCAAGCTCGCAGCAAAAGCGCAGATTGTCGATGTATTAGAACGCTTCCCAACTAAACTGACGGCTGAACAGCTGGTGGGTTTACTGCGTGCTCTGAGTCCGCGCTTGTACTCTATCGCGTCGGCACAGTCTGAAGTGGAAGAAGAAGTGCATCTGACTGTCGGTGTGGTGCGTTATCCGCAGGAAGATGGTGCTGTGCGCTCTGGTGGCGCCTCGTCATTCCTGGCTGATCGTGTGCAAGATGGTGGTGAAGTGCGTGTGTTCGTGGAACACAACGATAACTTCCGTTTGCCAGCTAATCCTGATACCCCTGTGATCATGGTCGGCCCGGGCACTGGTATCGCGCCATTCCGTTCCTTTATCCAGGAACGTGACGCCCAGGGTGCAGAAGGTAAAAACTGGTTGTTCTTCGGCAACCCGCATTTCACGCAAGATTTCCTGTATCAGGTGGAATGGCAGAAATATGTGAAGAGCGGTCTGCTGACTAAAATTGATTTAGCTTTCAGTCGTGATCAAGCGAATAAAATCTACGTACAAGATAAATTAAAGGCCAGAGGCGCAGAAGTGTGGAAGTGGCTGCAAGATGGCGCACATTTTTATGTCTGCGGTGATGCCAACCGAATGGCGAAAGATGTTCACGATGCACTGGTGAATATCGTGGTGGAACACGGCGGTAAGAACGCTGAAGAAGCCGAAGAATATGTGAATGAACTGCGTCGTGCCAAGCGTTACCAGAGGGATGTCTACTGATGAGCGAGCAAAAATTATCTGACAACGAACGTCTGAAAGCGGAAAGTAATTTCCTGCGCGGTACGATTGAGCTGGATCTGAAAAATGAGCTGACCGGCGGTTTTACCGGTGACAATTTCCAGCTGATCCGCTTGCATGGTATGTATCAGCAAGACGACCGTGATATTCGTGCCGAGCGCGCTCAGCAGAAACTGGAACCGCTGCACAACGTCATGTTACGTGCTCGTATGCCGGGCGGTATTATTACACCGGAACAATGGTTAGGCATCGATGCGCTTGCACACGACAATACCTTGTATGGCAGCATTCGACTGACTACGCGCCAGACCTTCCAGTTCCACGGGATTCTGAAGCCAAAGATTAAACTGACGCATCAGACGCTGAACAAATACGGCATTGATTCTATTGCAACAGCCGGTGACGTGAACCGTAACGTGTTGTGTACGTCGAATCCGGTCGAGTCAGAGCTGCATCAGGAAGCCTACGAATGGGCGAAAAAGATTTCTGAGCATCTGCTGCCGAAAACGCGTGCTTATGCCGAAATCTGGCTGGATGGTGAGAAATTAGGCCCGGATGAAGAACCTATTTTGGGTTCAACTTATCTGCCACGTAAGTTCAAAACGACCGTGGTGATTCCGCCGCACAACGATATCGATGTGCATGCCAACGACCTGAACTTCGTGGCAATTGCGGAAAATGGCAAGCTGGTTGGTTTCAACGTGCTGGTGGGCGGTGGCTTAGCCATGACTCACGGCAACAAAGAAACCTTCCCACGTAAAGCGGACGATTTTGGCTTTATCCGCAAAGAAGACACACTGAAATTTGCCGAAGCTGTTGTGACGACACAACGTGACTGGGGTAACCGTTCCAACCGTCTGAATGCGAAAACCAAATACACGCTGGAACGTGTCGGTGTTGATGCGTTTAAAGCGGAAGTGGAAAAACGTACTGGTATCAAGTTTGAAGCCAGCCGCGCTTATGTGTTCACCAGCCGTGGTGATCGTTTCGGTTGGGTGGAAGGTATCGATGGCAAACAGCATCTGACGCTGTTTATCGAGAATGGTCGTATTCTGGATTTCCCTGGCAAACCGCTGAAAACTGGCTTGGCAGAAATTGCGAAAATTCACAAAGGTGATTTCCGCATGACCGCGAACCAGAACCTGATCATCGCGGGTGTGCCGAAAAAAGATAAAGCGAAAATCGAGAAAATCGCCCGTGCGCATGGCTTGATTGACGATGCCATTACCGAACAGCGTAAAAACTCAATGGCGTGTGTCGCATTGCCAACGTGCCCATTAGCGATGGCAGAAGCCGAACGTTTCCTACCTGCGTTCACCACGCAAATCGAAGCAGTAATGGCGAAACACGGTTTGGCTGATGATCATGTGATCTTCCGTGTCACGGGGTGCCCGAACGGTTGTGGTCGTGCGATGTTGGCGGAAATTGGTCTGGTTGGTAAGGCCATGGATCGTTACAACTTCTATATCGGTGGTAACCGCGAAGGTACGCGTATTCCACGTCAGTATCGTGAGAACATCACCTCTGCTGAGATCTTGAAAGAGATCGATGCGCTGCTGGGTCGTTGGGCGAAAGAGCGTAACGAGAACGAAGGCTTTGGTGATTTCGTGATCCGCGCTGAGATCGTGAAACCCGTTGTTGATTCAGCTAAGGATTTCTATGCCGCATAATCTTTTGTCGCTGAGTGCACTGGTTGCACTCTCTAAAGAAGAACAAACAGCTCAGCTGGCTGAAGTGAATCAGCAGCTGGAGGCGCTCAGCGCACAAGAGCGTGTGCAATGGGCATTCGAACATCTGGACGGCGAGTTTATTCTCTCTTCGAGCTTTGGTATTCAAGCTGCACTGATGTTGCATCTGGTAACTCAGGTGCGCCCGGATGTGCCGGTGGTGCTGACCGATACCGGTTATCTGTTCCCGGAAACTTATCAATTTATTGATCAGCTGACGGAACGTTTGAAGCTGAATCTGAAAGTATATCAGGCGCCGATCACCCCGGCCTGGCAGGAAGCCCGTTACGGCAAACTGTGGGAACAGGGTGTGGAAGGGATTGAGAAATACAATCAGATCAACAAAGTGGAACCGATGGCGCGCGCGCTGAAAGAACTGGATGTGAAAACCTGGTTCTCCGGTTTACGCCGTGAACAATCTTCCACCCGTGGCAATTTGCCAGTGCTGGCAGTTCAGCGTGGCATCTTCAAGTTCCTGCCCGTGATCGACTGGACCAACAAAGACGTGTTCTATTACTTCAAGGAACACGAGCTGCCATATCACCCGCTGTGGGAGCAAGGCTACCTGTCAGTCGGTGATGTGCAGACTACCGCGAAGTGGGAACCGGGGATGACGGAAGAACAAACCCGTTTCTTCGGCCTGAAACGCGAGTGCGGATTGCACGAAGAGAAATAAGCTAAGCAAAAGGGCGCAGCAAGCGCCCTTTGTTTTGTCCGTCAGTTTTTATCTGTCATGTTTTATCCGTTTCACGCTGTAATACCAGCTGAATAAACGCATCCCGGATCGGATTATCGTAATGCGGATTCCAGGCTATGCCGATATCCCATTGCGTGTAATCGCCCGATAAAGGGATGATATCGACCTCTTCCGGCGCAATAAATACCGCACTTTGCGGCACGATTGCTACACCCAGTCCGGCTGCCACCAGCGCCAGCAACGTCTGATTATCGCCTGCGTACTGTGCCACCACCGGGTAACTATTGTGAAAGGCTAGAAACTGATCAATCTGCCGGTTGAAACGCTGCCCCTGCGTCGGTGTTAAACGCAACAGCGGTAATTGCTCCAACTGGCGTAAAAAATCTGCTTCGTTATGGCCGGAATAATGGTGTCGGTTCACTGCTAATACCAATTGATCGGTTAATAACTTATGCGCGATCAACGGTGGCTCGATGGGTAAACGCAAGAAGCCTAATTGCGATTGATCGGCCAGCAGCTGGGCTATCAGCGGCACCGATGAGGTGTCTTGAAAGGTGATGGTGACATCGGGATAAAGCCCGCGGAATTGCGCGGTAAAAGACGACGCCAGACGCAGACTGGAAAGCCCAATCCCGATCGCCAGCTTGCCGGATTGCCCCTTTAACACTCGTTGCGCGTGTCGTTTTAACTGCTCAGCTTGCAATACCAGCGTGCGAGTTTGTTCATGCAGCTCTTTGCCCAACGGCGTTAATTCAGCCCCACGTCGGTTACGGGTAAATAACAATCCGCCCAGCGTTTCTTCCAAAGCATGGATCTGCTTGGAAAGGGCGGGCTGGGTAATAAATAGTTTTTGTGCGGCTTCGGTAAAATTCAGGCAATCAGCCAAAGTCACAAAAGCACGTAACTGACGCAATTCCATTCCGTTTGGTTATCACTGGTGGATAATTATTCATTTTAAAGAATACCAGAGCTCTGCTGTAATCACTACATCGGTTAGGCCTAACCTTGATGACGAATAAAAATCACTACAGCGATGTAACCGGAGGTTATATGACGAAGAAATTTATATTTTTGATCAAGAATCAGGTCGTAACACAAGTTTGTCAGGAAGAAGAATACAGCGAAGAAATTACCGAACAATTACTACGACAGGGGTTTTATATTTCGCACCATCATATCTATGCCGACAATGACAGAAAGGCGATGGCGAAATATGATGAGCTCCTGTCAGCAGGTCACTAACCCGTTATGCTGAATAACCGGCTTTGATTGTTGGGTCGTGATGAATTTGAAATATAAATAAAACAGGATTATCTCAATGAAATGCAAAGGGTTTCTTTTTGATCTCGACGGCACACTAGTTGATTCATTGCCGGTTGTTGAACGAGCTTGGTCGAACTGGGCAAAAAGCCGGAGTCTTGATCCCGCAGTAGTATTAGATTTTATCCACGGTAAACAAGCGATCACGTCACTGCGTCACTTTATGCCTGGCGAAAGTGAAGAAGCGATCCAACAGCAATTCTCTTTGCTGGAAAAAGTAGAAGCCGAAGATACAGATGGCATTTCTGCATTACCAGGGGCTGTGCAACTGCTTGAGCGTCTGGAAGCATTATCGATGCCGTGGGCTATCGTGACCTCAGGATCTGTGCCGGTTGCACGCGCCCGTCATGCGGCAGGCGAGCTGGCGACACCGGAAATCTTTATCACGGCGGAATTGGTGGCGCGTGGCAAACCGAATCCAGACCCATATCTGTTAGGTGCGCAGCGCTTAGGGTTGAAACCGGAAGAGTGTGTGGTAGTCGAAGATGCACCTGCTGGTGTGCTGTCAGGTCTGGCTGCTGGTTGTAAGGTGATTGCGGTAAATGCGCCGGATGATACGCCGGGGTTGGATAAAGTCGATTTGGTATTGAAATCACTGGCGGTGTTGCAGGTTGAGCCAGTGCAGGGTGGTGAATTTTTGATTAGTGTGGTTGAATAAAATTACGCTATCGACTTTAACAAGAAAGGGGCCTAAGCCCCTTTTACTTTTCGTTTTACCGCTTCGGTTTACTGCTCATGAATACAAGCGGCACGATGTTCTTGACCTTTTAATAGCGGTTTATCGGTAGAACAACCTGCGGTAGCTTGTGGGCAACGCGTGCGGAACACACAACCCGATGGTGGGTTGATCGGTGATGGCAGATCGCCTTCCAAAATCTGGATTTTTTTATTACGTTCCAATTCCGGATCGGGGATCGGCACAGCCGACATGAGTGCTTGGGTGTAGGGGTGTTTTGGCGTTTCGCAAACGTGTTTGTCGCTGCCAAATTCCACGGCATTACCTAAATACATCACCATCACGCGATCAGAGATGTGTTTAACGACCGATAGATCGTGCGCGATAAAGATCAACGATAACCCCATTTCGCGTTGCACTTCTTTCAGTAGATTCACCACTTGCGCCTGAATTGACACATCCAGTGCTGAAACCGGTTCGTCACAGATGATCAGTTTCGGCTTTAGGATCAATGCGCGCGCGATACCGATACGCTGGCACTGGCCACCGGAAAACTCATGCGGATAGCGATTAATGAGGTTCGGCAATAAACCGACTTTCATCATCATCGCTTTCACTTGATCCATCACGGCTTCTTTTTTCAGCCCAGGATAAAAGGTCTGTAGCGGTTCAGCAATAATATCGCCGATGGTCATACGTGGGTTAAGCGAAGCCAATGGATCTTGAAATATCATCTGGATCTCTTTGCGCTTCTCGCGGTATTGCCCCGCAGAGAGTTGCGTCAGATCTTGCCCCAACCAGACAATTTCACCCTCAGTGGCTTTGACCAACCCGATTACCGCGCGGGCGAGAGTCGATTTACCACAACCAGATTCCCCCACCACGCCGAGTGTTTCACCTTCATACAGCTCAAATGACACACCATCGACCGCTTTCAGTTGCAGCGGTTTAGCCCACGGCAGCAGTGAATTGACCTTAATAGGGAAGTGCACTTTCAGATCGCGAACTTGCAGCAGTAATTTTTTCTCACTCATGCCGGAGTCTCCCAATTCCAGTGACAAGCACGTTGGCGAGCATTGCCGAATGTATCCAGTGAAGGCGCTTCGCTGAAGCAGCGCGCTTGCGCACGGTGGCAGCGCTCCTGAAATGGACAGCCTTTGGGTAGACGCAACAGATTCGGTGGATTACCGGGAATGGTGGCAAGCTCAAGCCCATCGTTATCGAGACGAGGGATCGCGCGCAACAATCCTTCGGTATAAGGGTGTGACGGCTTATAGAAAATATCGTCAACAGGGCCATATTCCATGGTGCGTCCGGCATACATGACCAGCACTTTGTCACACAGGCCAGCGACCACACCCAGATCGTGCGTGATCATGATTATTGCGGTGTTGAAGTCACGTTTTAGCTCTTGTAACAGTGTCATGATTTGGGCTTGTACTGTTACATCCAGTGCGGTAGTCGGCTCGTCGGCAATCAGCAGTTTCGGGCGACACAACAACGCCATCGCAATCATCACGCGCTGACGCATACCGCCGGAAAACTCATGCGGATACATGCCCATACGCTTGCGTGCTTCCGGCATTTTTACTGCATCAAGCATTTTCACTGATTCTTCAAACGCCGTTTTTTTATCCATGTCTTTGTGCAGGCGTAACACTTCAATCAGCTGCTCACTGACTTTCATGTAAGGGTTCAGCGATGTCATAGGGTCTTGAAAAATCATCGCAATCTCTTCAGCGCGGATCTTATTCAGCTCCCGTTGTGGCAGATTGAGAATTTCGCGGCCATGAAAACGTGCAGAACCGTGGATCTGGCCATTTTTCGCCAGCAAGCCCATCAGTGCAAAGGCGGTCTGGCTTTTGCCCGAGCCAGATTCACCGACGATGCCCAGTGTTTCACCCGCCGCCAGTGAAAAATTCAGATCGTTGACTGCGACCACTGAACCATCGGGGGTTTTAAATTCCACGCGCAGATCGCGTACATCTAATAAATTCATCGCGATCTCCTTAACGATCTTTCGGGTCAAGCGCATCGCGCAGACCGTCACCGAGGAAGTTGAAACAGAACAGCGTGATCACCATAAAGACTGCTGGAATCAACAGCTGCCACAAAGCGACTTCCATGGTTTTCGAGCCTTCGTTGAGCAAAGCGCCCCAGCTAGTCATCGGCTCTTGGACGCCTAAACCTAAGAAACTTAAGAATGATTCAAACATGATCATACCCGGCACCAGCAACGTGGCGTAAACCACCACGATACCGAGCACGTTGGGCACGATATGGCGGGTGATGATCTTCCACTGCGAAACACCGCAAACGTGTGCTGCTTCAATGAACTCTTTATTTTTCAAACTGAGCGCCTGACCGCGCACAATACGGGCCATGTCGAGCCAACTGACCGCACCGATAGCGATGAAGATCAACCAGATGTTGCGACCAAAAAACGTCACCAGCATGATGACAAAGAACATGAACGGAAAGGCATACAGAATTTCCAGCGCCCGCATCAATACACGATCTAATGTGCCGCCGATAAAACCCGCCGCTGCACCATAAAGTGTGCCGATCACCACGGCCACCATCGAACCGAGTATCCCCACCATCAGTGAAATGCGGCCACCAATGAGAGTGCGGACAAATAAATCACGTCCCAGACTGTCGGTGCCAAAATAATGCCCACTGGCAAAGTCAGGTGCACTGGCCATCGACGCCCAATCGGGGTCTTCATAACCAAATGCAGAAAGTGATGGGCCGACGAGCACGGCCAATGCGATCAAACTTAAGATGATCATACTGACGACCGCGGCTTTATTGCGGAAGAAACGACGACGCGCATCCTGCCACAGTGAGCGGCCTTTGATCTCGAGATCTTCCGCAAACTGAGCGACTTCTTTTTGTTGTTTAACCATTTTGTTTTCCCCGGTCAGTAACGGATTTTCGGATCAATGACCGCGTATAAAATATCAACCACCGCATTGAATAAGATGGTCAGTGCGCCAACCAAAATCGTCAGCCCCATCACCATCGAATAGTCACGATTCAATGCGCCATTCACAAACAGCTGGCCGATGCCGGGTAAACCGAACATGGTTTCGATCACCACCGAACCGGTGATAATACCGACAAAAGCGGGGCCAAGATAAGAGACCACGGGGAGCATGGCGGGGCGCAACGCATGATGCAAAATGATGT